>JALYZI010000259.1 GCA_030948915.1 Acidobacteriota bacterium | reverse complement strand
TCCAGATGGAAACTGCGAACTGCTGGCGCGGATCGTTCCCCCAGGCGCCCGTGGAATCGAGGCCGGTGGCGACTACGCGAACAGTCGATATCGCGAGCGCGACAGCGAAGGCTCGAATGAACATTCCGGCCGCGCCGCTGACGAGCACTGCGATCATCAGCGCGCGTCCGAGCCAGTGATGCGCGCGAAGATATCGATTCCGAATTGCCGGGATGAACTGGGTGGGCGCGAGCGGAAGAAAAATGCCACCCGGCACGATGTGGAGCAACGTTGTGAAGCGATGATTGCCGTACTTGTTGTCGACTTCGGCCAGCATCGCTTCGGAGTGCGGGGGAGAATCGATGAGGCGGAGTCGAAGCGGTTCTGCGCGATGTGCGAGATCGCCGATGAACACCGCTTGCCCAATGGCTGCGGCGACTCCGATCAGCACGAGCAGGATGACCGTGACCCACCCTGTTGCTCTCATTTTGCGATCGAGTAGAGCAGCAGCGGAATCACCGTCCCAAGAAACAGCAGAAGCGCAGCGAGCCACGTCGGCCGCGTCAGACGGAATGCGGCGGTCAGTCCGAGGAGCGTGCCGAGGATGAGGATGGCGGCGGCGATCGAAATCGCCCACTTGAACGGGAGGGCCTGAGGTTTGTCGAGATGCTCCGCCTTGTGAAAGTCGGAAGCCTCCTTCAGCGATTGCGGCGCAGTATACGAACCATTCTTTTTGCTTTCGTGGAGCCGGAACACCTGCCAGATGCCAGAGACCGCGAAGAAGAGAATCAGCGGCGCGGTAATCAAACCGGCGTAGCGGTGGAGGCGGAGAAGATTTCGAGTCGGAATCATTTCTCGTTCGCCTCGCGGTATTGCATTTCCAGCGAGGATTAACCGCAAGGATAGAGCACGACGGCGGGAACGTGCGCATCGGTGCTGCGCTTGAGCCGGCCGCCAGCCCAGCTGACATAAGCAGCGCCGGTGATTTCGACGCGGTCTTCAAGCACGGTGGCCGCGCGAGGCTGAGCGACTTTCAACAATATGCGGGGACCACCCGAGCTCTCGCGCACGTGAATCAGCAGGCCCGCGCCGACGCCTGCGATCGAATCAATCTGAAACATCGGCCGGCTCGGGTCGGGAATTGCGTTGCCCCAAACCTCAATACGCACAACGGTCTTCACCATTGAGCCGAGCGACCGCGAGATGCGCGTCGCTTTGCTGTTGGCCGTCGCTGCGATGAAGAGCAATACAGCGGCGGCGAGGATCCACGCGAACGCCATGGGACAGGACTAGACTACATGCGGTCACGCAGGCGTATCAATTTGTGGGCGGTGAAATCGACGATCGCGCGATCTGGTTTCATAGTCCATGATGAAGAATTCCCTTGCCGCATTCGCCATCCTCGCCCTCAGTTGCCGCGTCAATGCCGACGCGGTGAACAAAGATATTCCCGCTCCGGCTGTCGATATACCGGCGGCCGAGGCGACTGGGCCGCAGGTTGCGGTTCTGGCGGGCGGATGCTTCTGGGGACTGCAGGGCATGTTCGAGCACGTGCAGGGAGTGACCAAGGTCGTTGCCGGTTATTCGGGTGGCGACAAGGCGACCGCGCACTACCAGATCGTCGGAACGGAAATGACCGGGCACGCCGAGTCGGTCGAGATCACCTTCGATCCGAAGCAGGTCTCGTACGGCCAACTGCTCCGCCTGTTTTTCTCGGTTGCGCACGATCCGACGCAGCTCAATCGTCAGGGTCCCGACAATGGACCGAGCTATCGATCGGAAATCTTTTTCGCGACGCCGGCGCAGGAGCGCGTCGCGCGGGCGTATGTCGCCCAGCTCACGCAGGCGAAGGTTTTCCGGTCAGCAATCGTGACGAAGATCGAACCGCTGAAAGCCTTCTACGCTGCTGAGGATTACCATCAGGACTATCTGATCCATCATCCGAACCAACCGTACATCGTGTTCAACGATCTGCCGAAGATCGACGCGCTGAAGCGCGTGTATCCGCAGCTCTATCGCCCGACGCCGGTGGCGCTGACAGCGGCCCGGTAATATTCAGCAGCCGATCCACGACGTCGTCGACACTTCGATTCTCCGTCGGCACCTGCTCATGCCCCGCACGGGATCCGGACCGTGAATGTCGCGCCTTTTCCTTCTCCGCCGCTGGCCGCTGTGACGGAGCCGCCGTGCAGCTCGACGATGTGCTTGACGATGGCCAGCCCAAGCCCGAGACCGGCGAAGCGCCTGGGGCTTGCCTGCGCACGTCGATCGAACACGTACGGCAAAAAGTCCGAAGAGATTCCTTCCCCGGTGTCCCACACCTGGATCACGGCGAATGAGCCTTCGCGCGTCAATTGGGTTTCGATCAACCCACCCATAGGTGTGAACTTGATGGCGTTGGAGAGTAGATTCGCGACCACCTGACGCAGCCTGCCCGCGTCACCATTGATGATGATGGACTGCACCGCTGTCATTCTCAGCGAGACGCCTTTGGCTGCCGCAAGCGGACGCATCGCGCTCACGCTGTCGTCGATGACGTCGCGCAAATCCGTCTCGGCCTCGGTGACCGCGAACTTGCCGGTCATGATCCTCGAGACATCCAGCAGGTCATCGATGAGCTTTGCCTGCACCGCCGCGCTGCTCGCGATCGAACGCGCCGCCTCGGCGATGGTCGCGGCGTCCTGGTCTCTTTCCAGCAGGGCGGCCCAGCCGGTGATCGAAGTCAGCGGCGTGCGCAGCTCGTGCGAGATCATCGTAAAGAAGTCGTCCTTCGCCTGAATGGCGGTCTTCGCTTCCTCGTACAAATCATTCATTTGCTCCGCGAGGGCTTGTGATCGAAGGTTCGCGACAATCAGATGCCCATTGGCTTCCCGCAGTGCAGCCATGAGCCCTTCGAGCTCCAGCCGAACGTCAGCGGCGGTTTGTTCTCTGACGAGAAGTTGCTTCTCCTGTGCGTTGGCAGCGTCTTCCCGCACGTCGGCAGCGACTTCCCGCACAGTGAGAGACTCTTCCCGCGTCGGATTCCCGGCGCTCTTTGATTTCGATCCCGGCCGTTTCCGCTTCGGCATTCCCGCCACCAATCTCTCTCAGCGCTTTTTCCGCGCTTCTTTTCTCGCAGGCGCGACGCTTGCGATTTTCTCGGGGTGACCTGTCAGCAACCCCCCGTAGTTTCCCAGCGTCTCGCCGACCACGATGCCGGTCTTGCCGATCTCGAAGGCACGGATATCCTTGCTATGCACGCTCCCCCGCACCTTCACGACGGACATCACCCGTTGCAGCTGGCCTTTGAGCTCGATGTATCGCTGCATGATGATCACGTCCGTCAAAAACGCGGTGCCGTGCGGACTGAAGCGAAGCTCTGCGTAACTGTCCTCCAGCTCGGCGGTCATCATCATCGTGACCCCCATCCCGGTGATGACGGCGACCATGCGGTAGAGCGACTCGCGAAAGTCTTCTCGAAACGTCGGGGCCAGCGCCAACTCGAACCCGGAGAGCGAATCGACCACCAGTCTCTGAGCTTTCAAGCGGTGAATCTCCTCGACAATCTCATAAAGCGTTTCATCAATGGAGAGGTCGAGCGGGCGTGAATGGATGACGCCTACTTTTCCCTGACGAATCATCCGTGCGAAGGCCGGTCCGCCGGGAGGAGTCTGTGAGTACTCGTTCGGGCGCTTCTCGAATACCGCCAGGATGCCCGGCTCGCCGTGGCGAATGCCGGCCATGATGAACTCCGTGGCCAGCACGCTCTTGCCGGAGCCCGACGGGCCGGCGACCAGCGCGGAGTAGCCCGCCGGAATGCCTCCGCCGAGCATCGCGTCCAAGGCGTCGATATCCAGCAAAAGACGTTTCCGCGGCTCGCTCTTGCGGTTTGGTTTGTCTGGCGGACCGACAATGACTCGTGGAAATACCTGAATTCCGTCGGAAGTGATGCGAAACGTGTGTAAACCAGGAACGGGTGCCTGCCCCCGCATCTTCATCACATGAATCTTGCGGACCATGGAATTGCGATCCATGCTCTGAAAAAGCCACAGCAGCCCGTCCGCCACCGTGAAGACCGGGTCGTGCTCGGCCTCCGTTGGTTCATACTCGCCGATCAGAAAAGTCGTGGCCTGCCATCCAGTCAGCCGGACTGCGAGTTGCTGGACGAAGTTCTGCAACTCGACCTCTCCGCCCTGCGCTCTCGCGGCGGCCTGAGCGACCGTGCGAAAAGAATCGACGAACACAATGCCGGGGTTCGTTGCCTCGACCTCCTCAACAATTCTCGCGAGGACCTTGTCCAACCCTCCACCGATGATGTCCTGGCTCAGATTGACGAAGCGGATCGATTCATCCACCCGTTCCACATCGAAGAATGCGTACTGCTGCTGATAGCGCAGCATCTTCAGCGGCGGCTCGCCGACAACCGTAAAGTAGATGGCTTTGGACTTCGGCCGGGCGAGTCCAAACATGATCTGCTGCGCGAGCGTGGTCTTGCCCGAGCCGGGTGCGCCGGCAATGAGATTGAAGGAGAACTCCG
>JALYZI010000222.1 GCA_030948915.1 Acidobacteriota bacterium | reverse complement strand
ATCGTAGGTGTGGTGCTCGGTAAACGTCCAGCCGCCGAGGCCGGCGGCGCGGGCATCCCAGTTGCCGACGGTTCCCGACCACGCTGAGGCCCTCGGTTCCTCGATGACGCGCGTGGTCGCGGAAATCGTGAAGCCGTTGCCAAAGAACACCGGCTGCGCCCACGCGGGCGGCGGCGGGGTCACGCCCGGGAGAAAGAAGGTCATGTAGACATCGTCGTAGATGTAACGCAGCGTGACGGTGACAGGGACCTTGCCCTGGACAGTGCGACCGTAGGCGTCCTTCCCATTCCACGCGAAGACCGTCGATTGATTTGCGGCGGCCGGAAAGGTGACCGTGGTTGAGGTTCCCGCGCAATCGACCACCAGGTCGATGCGCTTGAGCTGATTCGGAATGGTCGCGGATGACAGTCGGATCGGCACGTCGAAGTCGGTTCGCCTTCCCGGCACGCGCGACGTGCGGTAGTGCAGGTGATACGGAGTGCCGGTGACCGGAAGTTCCTCGCCGAGAGTCTGTGCCTCCACTTCGATGACGCTTCCGCATGCGCCGTGGCAATCATCAGGAGTCGGAATGTATTGCGGCCAGTCGCCGGACGGAGCATTGCCGACGAAGCCGCCTGTTCCCTGCAACCGCCCGAAGAAATTCATATCGATTGCCGTGAAGTGACTCAGGCTCTGGCGCCAGAGGACTCGACCGGCGCCATAGAGAGTTGCGAGTTGATCTCGCTCCGCAGGTGTGGTTCCGATGATGGTGTCGGTATCATCGGCGATGTCATCTCCGGTGATGTCGAGAGAGGCGCGCCCTCCGGTGATCGCGACTATCTTCACGACGATCGCGTTTTCCATTCCGACCCAGCCGCCGTTTGCGCGGTCGTAGAAACCGGCGGGAACGATCATGCCGGCACTGGCGCCGAGGAAATTGTCGACGTAGAACGGCACGGGTTGCGAGAAGTTGAGCTGCGTCGCGCCGGCGGCCAGCGCTTCGTCGGCCGTCAGCTCGACGCAATACGTGTAGCCGCTCTGCGCGGGAAGTTTGGCTGGCATCTGGCTCGGACCGTTCGGACCGACCGTGAACTCGGTAGCGCGAACGGTGAGCGACGACAAAGGCTGCGTCGAGCCGTTCGGCAGCGTCATTGTCGCGGTCGTCCCCGACGGAAACAGCATGGTCGCGGTACGCGTGCCGTCGGCATCCGTCAGCATCGAGCCGCGTGCCACTTTCATCCCCGGAGCGGTCAGATCGATCAAGAAGGCAGTCGGGTCGTAGCCGATCATCGTGACAGTCTCGGCAGTCGCGTAATCGTTCCAGTTCGGAGTGACGTCGCGATCGGCGGGGATGTAGCCGCCCTTGTCGAAGTGCACGGTGAGCGGCCCGCCGCCGTTGACCGCAAGATCGAACATGCCGTCGGCGCGCGTCATCGTACGGCCGTACTCCGGATGATTGAGGATCGTGACGTGCACACCGCGCAACGGCAATCCGCTGCCGCTGAGGACCTTTCCGCGGATGACTGCCGCGCGTACTCGCGCGATCGTTCCGGCAGCGACGCCTGTCTGAATTGGATTGGCGCCGGTGTAGAGAAAGCTGGTCGAATCGGCGACAGTGGTGATCTTCGTCGGATCGATCGGCGTCGCGACGCTGGCGGCGTCAGGCGGAAGGGTCTCGACCTGTGCAGTTGCCGCGCCGCTCATTCCGCCGAAGGTCGCAGTGATGGTCGCGCTCCCCTGACCGATGCCGGTCACCAATCCCGTGGCATTCACAGTGGCAACACCTCCGGCCGAGGTTGACCAGGACGCCTGACTGGTGACGTTCTGCATCGTGGCGTTGCTGTAGTAGGCCGTCGCAGTGAGCTGGAAACTTTCGTTGGGCGTGAGCGAGACGCTGGCAGAAAAGATGGCGATGCGCGTGAGCGACACGGCGCTCTGCACGTGACTCGTAAAGCTGGCGGAATTGTTGGCGGGATTCGTGTCGGGAGTCTCGTTGCCGTTGACGGTTGCCGTGTTCGTGATGGTGCCCGGCGATGGCGGCGCGGTGACAGCGATCGTGCGCGTCGCCTGAGCGCTGACGGCGAGGTCGCCGATGATGCACGTGACGGTCGACCCACTGAGCGAGCAGCCGGAAGAAGCCGACATGAATGTGACGGCGCTCGGCAATGCGTCGGTGAGGATCACGCCCGTCGCCGGATCGGGACCGTTGTTGGTTGCGCTCAGCGTGTAAGTCAGGCTTCCGCCGGTTGCCACCGGCTCAGGCGCAGCGGCTTTGGAAATTGCGAGATCGACGTGCGGCGTGCACGTTGCGGTTGCGGATGTGCGGAACGGGAGGAACGCCACGTTCCCGCTCACCGTCGAGCAGCCGGCGGTATTCGGACCGGTGCTGCAGCCCCAGTAAACATGCTTCGCGACGAGCTGCGCCGAGGGAGAGGACACTTCGTGGATTCCTTCCTGAACGTTGCCGGCGATCACGCCGCAGTCGATCGTCACCTGCGAAACGGCGCCGGCGGTCACCACGCCGTGGATGCCATTCGAAGAGAACGTCGAGCCGGTGACACTGATTTGCGAGATCGGCCCGCTCGTACCTGTGAGATTGAGTCCCGATCCGAACTGACCGGAGATGAACTTCGTGTTGCTGCTGGCGTAGACGTTCGTCATCGTGATGTTGGAGATCGCCTGCGGACTCACCAGCGGGATCAGGAGGATGCCGTTCCGATTGCCGGTGATTGTCAGGTTCGTGAGCGTGACGCCGCTGGCGTCGAGCAGCACCAGGCCATCGATGGCGTTGTTCGTCAGGCTCGAGATCGACACCGTCAGTGCGGTGACATGCGGATCGATCCGCAATCCGTACTCGCCGTTGGTATCGAAGGTCGAACCGGTGACCGTGACGTGATCGACGGCGGTCGCCGCGCCTGTCCCCGGCTGAATCAGCATCCCCGACTGGCCGTGGTTCGTGGAGGTGCAATTCGTGACGGTGACATTGCTGACCGTCCCGTTCTGTTTGATGAACACGCCGTGGTCTGCGTTACCGTTGCCGACGAATACATCGTCGGACAAGGTCAGTCCTGAAAAGTTGCCGGTCCCGTTCAACTTCAGATTCGAGTTAGCGCTCGAGATCCGCACGTTGCTGATGGAGAGCGGACCCACGCCGCTGTAGGTCACCGGCTTCGTGATCACGGTTCCCGAGGTGGTCGAACCCGCGCCGATGAAGGTCAGGGACTTCGAGAAAGCGGTGATGTTGCCGGCGTAGGTGCCGGCAGCAATCTGAATCGTGTCGCCGCTCGCGGCGGCAACAATTGCCGCGTTGATCGTGCAGTACGGCCTCCCCGTTGTGTCGCTGCAGCCGGCGGCGTTGGTGACGTTGAGCGTCGCGCACCAGACCGTGGGGGAAACCGCGAGCAGCAACACGAAAATAGACACGATTCGAGCGATGCCAAAGCGAGCACCCATGAAGTCTCCTCTTGTACGGACCGATTACGTCTACTCAGGAGTGATTAGGAAGGGCAAAGTGCTACCCCCTCGTGAAAAGATTTTTTCGGGGGCGACGCCGCGCGAAGGCTAGTATCGATTGACGGAATCGACATACGCGCCGTAATTCCGCTTCATTTCCTCGAGCGAGTCGCCGCCGAATTTTTCCCGCATCGCGTCGGCCAGCGCGACCGCCAGCATCGCCTCGCAGACGACGCCGCAGGCGGCGATGGCGGTCACGTCGCTGCGCTCCCATTGCGAGCGATGCGGCTCTTGAGTCTCGATGTCGACTGACGGCAGACCGCGCCGCAATGTTGAAATGGGCTTCATGAAGGCGCGGACGACGACGTCCTGCCCGTTCGTGACGCCCCCCTCCAGCCCGCCCGCCCGATTGGTCGTGCGGTGATAGCGCTTCTGGTCGTCGAAGTAGATGGGGTCGTGCACTTCCGATCCGATGCGCCGGGCGGCCGCGACGCCGTCGCCGATCGCGACCGCCTTCACGGCGTGGATCGAGAGAATCGCCTGACCGATGCGCCCGTCGAGTTTTTCCGTCCACTGCACGTAGGAGCCGAGGCCGATCGGGACGCCGTGGGCCGCGACGACGATCGTCCCGCCGAGAGTCTCCCCCGCTTCGCGCGCGGCGTCGACGGCTTTGACCATCGCGTTTTCGTCCTGACGCTTCACGGCGCGCAGTGGCGATTCTTCGTCGACGGCGCTCAGCTCATCCCAGCCCGGCGAATACTCCGGATCGCCGGCCGATCCGACGGAAACGATGCCGGAACGGATCTCGATGGCGAATGCGCGCAACAACTCCTTCGCGATTGCGCCGGCCGCGACGCGAGACGCCGTCTCGCGGGCCGATGCGCGCTCGAGGATGTCGCGCAGGTCGCGGCGGTTGTACTTGATGCCGCCGACGAGGTCCACGTGACCGGGCCGCGGCGCGTGCACGCGGCGCTTTTCGGATTCGGCGGCGTCGAGCTCCCACGGATCCATCGCGCCGCGCCAGTTCTCATGATCGAGATTCCTGATCGTGATTGCGATCGGCGATCCGAGCGTTTCGCCGCCGCGGATGCCGCCGACGATCTCGGCCGTGTCATGCTCGATCTTCATCCGCCCGCCGCGCCCGTACCCGTGCTGCCGGCGCGCAAGATCGCCGTTGATGCGATCGCGGTCGAGGCGAACGCCGGCCGGCATCCCGCGAACGATGATCGTGAGCTGCGGGCCGTGGGATTCGCCGGCGGTGATGAATGTGAAACTCGACATTGTTTTTTCAGTTTATCCCGAGCGCGAGCGAGGGATCTCCGGCGGAGCAGCGATCAACGAGCCATCAGGAGATCATCGAAATTAGCGCTGAGGTCTTTCCAGTGCGAATTTTTCTCTTGAATCAGAGCAACCCGTTTTTCGCGTCGCCAAGCCTTGATC
>JALYZI010000210.1 GCA_030948915.1 Acidobacteriota bacterium | reverse complement strand
ATGTACGGCCGCCGCCGCCCAGGAAGAAGAGCGGCCACATGCAGCCCCCGCAGCCACCGCCGCGACGCCGCGACAGCGATGACAGCACGATGACCACGATAATCCAGAACAGAATCGTGAAGAGAGGGCCAAAAGCGCTCGTTGCGCGGCCGCGCGAGCTCGAGCTCGGCGTTTGCACGGGCGCAACGGGCGCTTCCTTGTGCTCGATCTCCGCCATGAGCGCGTCCGCGCCGGCATTGAGGCCGCCGATGTAATCGCCCTGACGGAAATGCGGCGCGAGGTATTGTTCGATCACCCGGCGCGAGAACGCGTCGGTGACGGTCCCCTCCAGCCCGTAGCCGACTTCGATCCGCAGCTTCCGCTCCTGGATGAAAACGAAAAGGATCAAGCCGTTGTCGAATTTCTTGTTGCCGACCTTCCAGCGCTCGGCGCACTTGATCGTGAAGGTTTCGAGCACTTCGCCGCCGAGCGTCGGAAAAATATAGATGATGAATTGCGCGCCGGTTCTCTGTTCGAAAGCAGCGAGCTTTTCATTCAGCGCGCGCGCGTCACTTTCGTTGAGGACGCCCGCCTTGTCGGTGACAAAGACCGTCGGAGCCGGAGGGACGTCGAGCGCGAACGCGGCGCTTGCCGCCAGCACCACCAGACAAGCTGCCAGGCGCGCGCGCACGCGCGTCTACCGCGTTCCGGTCGTCGCCGTGGCCGGAGCCGGCGCCGGCTGATTCCCAAACGGCTGGAAATTCACCTCGGGAGCCGTGCTCGATCCTGCCACGCCGCGGAAGTAAGCCTTCGGCTTGAAGCCGGTCATGTTCGCGACGAGGTTTGCCGGAAACTTCAGGACCGACGCGTTGAACTGCTGCGCGACTTCGTTGTAGCGGCGGCGCTCCACTGCGATGCGATTCTCGGTCCCCTCCAGCTGCGATTGCAGCTCGAGGAAGTTCTGATTCGATTTCAGGTCCGGATAACGCTCGACGACGACCAGCAATCGCGAGAGCGCGCTGGTCAGGCCGGCCTGCGCTTGTTCGAATTGGGCCAGGGCCTGCGGATTGTTCGGGATGTCGGACTGCGTTCCCGGCGCGCCACCAACGCCGGCGGGCGCTGCGACCTGTCCGACGCGCGCACGCGCGTTCACGACCGCTTCGAGCGTCGACTTTTCGAAATTCGCAGCACCCTGAACGGTGCGGACGAGATTCGGAATGAGGTCGTACCGGCGCTGATAGTCATTCTCCACTTGCGCCCATTGCGCCTGAACAGCCTGATCCTGCGTCACGAGATTGTTCCGAACGCTGACGAACCAGATGCCGCCAATGAGCAGAACGAAAATGAGCGCCGCGAGACAACCGATCAATCCGAGTCGCAATTAGTACTCCTCTTCTTCCTCTTCCTCTTCCGCTTCTTCTTCCCGCTCCGGCGCGGGGAGGATGTCTTCCTCTTCCTCTTCCGCACCTCCCGGCGTCGCCGCTTCCGGCTCGGCCGGGAACTCTTCGTCGGCGGGCGCCTCCTCGACGACTACCGGTGCGCGTGCGGCCCGCCCGCGATGCGAAGTCGCCGGCGGCGAATCATCGGCATCGCGCTGATCCGCAGCGCATTTAGGACATACGGGGATCGGCTTTCCGAGGTCGTAAAACTTCGTGTGGCAACTGTAACAGGTGTACTTTCGTCCGAGGTCTGCCATGCGGCGCGACACACTAGCACCGGCACTACCCTGGAGCAAGTAGCGTTTTACTGCATACGCGGAATTGCCTGCGCTGCGCGCGAGCTTGCGTCGTTCGTTCCCGGCACACCTTTGGCGCGAATGTCAGCCGCCTGCATCGCCAGCTTTTGGGCGTCGGGGAAGAGTTCGAGAGCCTTCTCGATCTGATCGTCGCCCTGTAAACGATAGGGATACGACGCGTCGAAGCCGTATTTGGCGGCCACGATCTCGGCCTTGAGCGCGCGCTCGATGTACTTGCGGTCGTTCGGCTTGTCGAGCGCCTGACGGATGTCGTCGATGGGCGCGATGTCTTTGGCCGCGGCATAGCGGGTGAAGTCCTCGATGAGCTGCGGCGTGATCACGAGATCCTTGGTCATGTCCGGATGTTTCGCGAAGTATTCGACGCCGAAGTTGAAAATCGCGCTCTTGACTTCAAGGAGCTGCGTCGTCTTGGTCAGCGGCGCGGGCTTCACGTTGACATCGGGAGTGATTCCGCCACCGCCGTAGACGACGCGTCCGGTGTCGGTCTTGAACTGCTTCCGATCCCTGAGCGGGATCTCGTTCGATTGTCCGTCTTCGTTTTCGTCCGCGACGTAGTAGTCGTAGAACGAGCTGTAGTCGCGCTGGATGTTGCGTCCGGAGGGCGTGTAGTACTTCGATGTGGTGAGCGCGAGGCCGGCGCCGTACTGCAGCGTGTAGACGCTCTGCACCAGGCCCTTGCCCCAACTGGTCTCACCGACGACGAGGCCGCGATCGTGATCCTGAATCGCGCCTGCGACGATCTCCGACGCCGACGCGCTTCCGCGATTTACGACAACCACGAGCGGGATCTCGACCTTCTGATGTTTGCCCGGCGCGGTGTAGTCCTGTGCCGAATCCGTCGTGCGGCCTTTCGTGTAGACGATCATCTGCCCCTTGTCGAGGAAGTGATCGGCGACGCCGACTGCTGCATCGAGCAGTCCGCCCGGGTTGCCGCGCAGATCGAGAACGAGTTTCTGCATGCCTTGACCGCGCAGCCGCTCGATTGCGTCATCGAGCTCGCGAACAGTGGTCGCAGTGAAGTCTTTGATGCGGATGTATCCGACGCCCGGCTTGAGCATCAGAACATTGGAAATCGAATTTGTCGGGATGGCGGCGCGAACAATCGTCAATGGAATCGGTTCCTTGATTCCAACGCGCATGATCTTGATGTGGACCGTGGTTCCCTTCGGTCCCTTCAAACGCTTGACGACGTCGTCGAGCGAGAGGTCATCGGTCGCGGTGCCTTCCACTTCGCTGATCACGTCGCCGGCGCGAATGCCGAGTCGCGCTGCGGGCGTGCCTTCCAGCGGGGTGATGACGGTGACCTGGTCGTTGCGTTTCGTCACGAGGATGCCGAGGCCGTAGAACGAGCCTTTCTGGCGGTCCTGCATGTCGGAGTACTCTTTCGGCTCGAGAAAGGTCGTGTGGGGATCGAGCGTGCGGAGCATGCCGTCGATCGACGAGTACACGAACTTGTCCGAGGGCGTCTCCTCGGGCGCCCACGCCGTCACGGCGGCCAGCAGATCCGTGTACTCTTTCAGCCGCTTTTGCACATCGTTCTGTACCGGCGAGCCGAACAGACGATTACCGTAGAAGCCGCCAAAGAGCGTCGCAGCAGCGACTGCCACCAGAAGCGTGAGTGAGAAGGTCCACTTGTTTGATTTTTGTATGGTTACCATGCAGTCCTGCGTCGCAACAGATTTGAAGGTCGTAACGTCATTATAGAGGCGGAGTATTCGCCAGGCAGTCCCTGTTCGATTTGTCACAGAAAGGGCAATTCATGTTCGGTTCACTTGGCATTCCGGAGTTAATCCTCATATTCATCGTCGCTCTGCTGGTGTTTGGCCCGAAACGCCTGCCGGAAATCGGTCGCACCCTCGGCAAAGCCATCGGCGAGTTCAAGAAAGCCACTGACGAACTGAAGAACACCATCGAGCGCGAAGTGCAGGTCGAGGAGCTCAAGCAGCTCTCCACGAACATCACTCCGGCCGCCGAAGTCGTATCAAGAGATGAGCCAGTCAAGGCCGTCCCTGTGGAACGTCACGACTACGTCAATCCTGCATGACCGATTCGCTCACTGACGGATTCACTCCGGCGGAAGAAGACGAGCAGCACGAGCTTCCCAAGATGACGTTCCTCGAGCATCTCGAGGAGCTCCGCAAGCGTCTGATCGTCTCCATTGTCGCGCTGTTAGTCGCCTTTCTCGCGTGCTGGAATTACGCCGATCGCATCTTCGCGATTCTCGCGCGGCCACTGCAGCGCTTCCTCCCTCCTGGTGGGAAACTCGTCTACACGAAACTGACCGAGCCGTTCGTTCTCTACATGAAGGTCGCATTCTTCGCGGGGATTTTTCTCGCGTCTCCGATCATCCTCTGGCAGTTGTGGCTTTTCATCGCTCCCGGCCTCTACAAGCGGGAGAGACGTTACGCCGCACCCTTCATCATCCTCGCTTCGCTCTTTTTCCTCGCCGGCGGCTACTTTGGCTATCGCGTGCTCCTTCCGGGAATGTGTGCTTTCTTTGTGGAAACCGGAAAGCAGTTCGCGCAGATGATCAAGGCCGACGAGTTCTTCTCTTTCGCGAGCACCATGATCCTGACAACGGGACTGGTCTTCGAGACGCCGATCCTGATCTTTTTCCTTGCGCGGCTGGGAATCGTCACTCCCCAGTTCCTGCTGCAGAAATCAAAGTGGGCAGTCGTCATCGCGTTCATCATCGCGGCAGTCATCACTCCTTCCGCCGACATGGTGAATCAGACGGCTCTCGCTCTCCCGATGATCGCCCTTTACTTCATTGGCGTCGGGGTCGCGTTTCTATTCGCCAAAAAAGTGACGTAATTACAGCCCAAATGCCGCCGGGAACCAATTATGCATGGTTGGACTTGCATAAATGGAGGCAGGCGTCATGCGATGGAAATCGGTTGTCCTGATCACGGCCATCCTTGCTGTATTTCTCTCCCTCAATGCTCAACAGCCGGCACGAACTGGCGAGCGGGCTACCAGGGAAAATTGGAGCGCGGCCGTCGATGACAACGCGCAGAGCCTCTTCACGGAGGGCAAACGCATTTTCCGTTTCGATACGTTCGGCGACGAAGCGTATTGGTCCGAAACGCTTCGGCTGCATCAGGCGATTGCGGGACAAAAGTTCGGTGGAGTGGGCGGAGGCGTCAGCCCGAAAACCGCGCTCGCCGTCGGACTGAAAGTCGACGCAGAAGCTATCCCTAGCGATGTGGCCGACGCGATCAAAAAGGGGCAGGTCGATCTCGATGACCCCGCGACGACCCTGACTCTGCTGAAGTTGAACGCCGTCGTCGGCGTGAAGGGCACCTTCAACGGAGACGGCAGCCTGCGTTCGATCGGACTCTCCTGCGCCGTCTGTCACTCGACCGTCGACGATTCATTTGCGCCCGGCATTGGCAAACGCCTGGATGGATGGCCGAATCGAGATCTCAACGTCGGCGCCATCGTCTCGCTTGCGCCCGGACTGCCGGCGATCAGCAAGTTGCTGGGTGTCGACGACGCGACAACCAGGAAAGTTCTCGCGAGTTGGGGACCCGGCAAGTTCGACGCCGAGCTCAATCTCGACGGCAAGGCGTTTCGTCCGGATGGAAAGCCCGCCGCGACTCTGATTCCTCCGGCGTACGGGATGGCCGGGGTGAACATGCACACCTGGACGGGTGGGTGGGGCACCATCACCTACTGGAACGCGTTCGTGGCGAACCTCGAGTTGAACGGTCAGGGAACATTCTTTGATCGGCGTCTGATGAACGCGACGCAGTATCCGGTGGCGGCGAAGAACGGCTTCGGAAACAAACGCGCACGCAATGACATGGTCACCTCGAAGCTGGCCGCTCTCCATTTCTATCAACTCGCGCTTCCAACGCCCGCTCCGCCGGCTGGCTCGTTCAATTCCGAAAGCGCAACGCGTGGCGAAGCGCTGTTCAACGGAAAGGCGAAGTGCGCGGCGTGCCACGTTCCTCCGCTTTTCACCGAGCCCGGATGGAACACGCATCCTCCCGCCGACATCGGGATCGACGCCTTCCAGGCCAATCGCTCACCTGAGAAGACATACCGGACCGCGCCGCTTCGGGGCCTCTGGTCGCATCAGAAGGGCGGTTTCTATCACGACGGTCGCTTCGCAACTCTTCGCGAGGTCGTCAATCACTACGACGCTTTCAAGAAACTCGGGCTGACGTCAGAGGAGAAAGACGCGCTCGTCGAATACTTGAAGTCACTCTGATGGCGTCGAGATGAGGCTTACCGCTCGACTTCGAATTCTTCTTCGATCGCCGGCAGGGCTTCGTTGAAGATGACGACGGTGTCGGTGATTGGAAACAGCACGGTGTGGTTGCGCTGCTGGACCTCGACGACGATCTCGTAAAAGCCGTGGTCATTGATGGCGACCAGAGTCCCGGGCTTGCCCTTGAACTCGACAGTTTTGTTGAAGACCGAGACCTTCGAAGGTATTTCCATGTGGGTAAGGTAGCAAAAACAGTTGCCGGGTGGCCAGGTTTCCGAGTTGCCCGAAGTGGAGGCAACCTGGTAGCCCGGCAACCCGGCAACTCCAATTACGGCTTCTTCTCAGGCTTGGGGGTCGCAGGCGGCGTCGGCGCCTTCGCAGGTGCCTGAGGCACCGCGAAATACGCCTCGTCGTAGACCGGCTTCGCCGAGTCCTTCAGCGCATCGAGCGTGTCCTTCAGCTTCTTCTGCTTGACGCTTTTCTCCAGCGTCGCCTTCACCTGCTCAAACGGTGTCGAGGAGTGCCCTTCCACCTTGATGATGTGGTAGCCGAACTGGGTCTTCACGACCGGCGTGACGTCCCCGGCTTTCGCGCCGAAGGCCGCCTGCTCGAACTCGGGAACCATCTGGCCGCGCGCAAAGGCGCCCAGGTCTCCGCCGTTCTTGCCGGATTCGACGTCATCGGATTCTTTCTTGGCTACGTCTTCGAACTTCGCCTTGCCGCCCACGATCTCCGCCCGCAGTGACTCCGCCTTCGCCCTGGCCTCGGCGTCGGTGAGCTCTTTCTTGCCCTTCTGCGCGGCCGGGCTGCCCTTAACAGCGATCAAAATATGTTTCGCTTTTACCTGCTCATAATCCTTCTTGTTCTCGTCGTAGGCTTTTTTCAGATCGGCATCGCTGACTGCGATCGTGCTGTCGATCTTCTTCAGCTCCTCCTGCGCGACGAGGTTCTCGCGAAGAAGGTTGAGCTGCTTCTGAACGTCGGCATCCTTATCGAGACCGTTCTTCATTCCTTCGGCGGCCAGCAGCTTCATGCGCAGATAGTCGTCCGCGAACTGCTTTTTGCCCGGTCCGAGGGCGTAGGACTGGTATTCGGCCGGAAGAGATTTGACGGCTGTTTCGAAATCCGAGCGGTGGATCGCAACCGTACCGGCGGAGATGATCACGGGATCGGGATTGGTCGCCGTCGCTGCTGCCGGGGGAGCCGGCGGTGCGGCCGGTTTGTCCTGCGCCAGCGCGGCGAGCGCAAGCGCAAGCGCGCTGACAGTGATGATTGCTTTCTTCACAGATTCTCCTTGTGATTTGACCTTGTGAGGCGCGACGTACAACGGGGGGTTCCGGGGCTTGATTCCCTACAGTTTACGCAGGGCCGCCTCGATGCGGCGCACGCCTTCACGCAGGCGATCCATGGATGTCGCGTAGCTGATGCGGACGTGATCGTCGGATCCAAACGCCAGCCCCGGCACGACCGCCACCCGCGCTTCGTCGAGAAGGTATTGCGCGAACGAGTTCGAGTCGCGAACTTTGCCTTTTCCGTAGACCGATTTCACTTCCGGGAAGATGTAGAACGCGCCGTCGGGATCGCTGCAGCACAATCCGTCGACCGCGTTGATCGCCGGAACGAGCCACGATCGCCGCTCGGAGTAGGCATCATGCATCTGCTGCACTTCCGGAGCGTCGCCGCTCAGCGCTTCCAGCGCCGCGGCCTGCGAAATCGAGCTGGGATTCGACGTCGAATGGCTCTGAATCTTCGACGCTGCCGCGACAATGCTCGGGTGCGCGACCGCGAAGCCGAGCCGCCATCCGGTCATCGCGAACGTCTTCGACATCGAGTTCACGACGATGACGGTCTCGGGATGCTCGTTGTACCAGCGCATCGCTGAAACGTGCTGTGCGCCGTGATACACGAAGAATTCGTACGTCTCGTCGAAGAGCAGGAACGCATCGCGCGCGCTGCACCACTCGATGATTTTTTCGAGCTCCGATGGGTCGATGACTGCGCCGGTCGGATTGCAGGGCGAGTTGATGATGACTCCACGCGTGCGCTCGGTCGCGACGGCGGCGATGGCCTCCAGCGTCGGCTTGAACTTCGGCGCTTCCGTTTTGGCAAAAACGGGCGTGCCGCCCGCGAACTGCACCTGATCGGGAAAACTCACCCAGTACGGCGCCGGAATGATGACTTCATCACCCTCTTCAACCAGCGAGAGGATGACGTTGAACAGCTCCTGTTTTCCGCCGGTTCCGGCAATGATGTTGTCCGCTGTGACACGCGCACCCCACCGCTTCTGATATCGCGCTGCGATTGCCTCGCGCAGCGCTTTCGTTCCGGCGTTGCTCGTGTATTTCGTCAGCCCCTGGTCGATCGCGCGCTTTCCCGCAGCGGCGACGGACATTGGCGTCGGAAAATCGGGCTCGCCCGGGCCGAAATCGACGACGTCGACGCCCTTGCCGATCAGTTCCTGCGCGGCGTTCATCACCGCGATGGTCGGTGAGATGCGAATGCCCGTGACCCGCCTGCTCAGGCGAACCGACGGTTTGATCGAAGTCGTCATGACTATGTCGTCACGTGTTCAGCGAATGTCCGGCGCAAACCAAGCCACGCTGCGGGTGCCGATCTCCTTGCGATCAGCAGGATGATCTCGATGAGACACCATCCAAGATACACGTAAATCATCGCCTCGCGCCACGAAGGAACGACGAACTGCACGAACCAGAAAATGAACAGGACGGCAGCCTCATGCAGTTTCAACTCCATGTTCAACAAAAGGAGAAATCCGAGGAAGCTCTGGAGGATGGTGAGGAGGATTTCCTGGCGCTGAAAACCATCGAAGACGAGCGGCTGCAGCTTGCCCGCGCTGATCACGAACAGAATCGGAATCATTGCGGAGAGAATGCTCCACTGATTGATGTTCGAGGACACCATGTTCATCAGCGCGATGTTGGCGGTCGACACTTTTCGCGCCCAGTAAAACGCGCTCAGCTTCTCGGGGAACTCCGACAGAAACGGCGCGACCCATTGCACGAAAACAAACGTCGACACGCCGAATGTGCCCGCCAGCGCGAGCATGGAATTGAGAAACGGATGCGCGGAGAAGTAGAGGATCAGGCCCCCGATGATGAACAGCATCCAGATCGCGATGTTGCGCTGCAGCGGCCGCAGCGAAAGCGCCTTCCGCGGGATGTAGCCCAGGTCATCGAGCGCTTCCTCGCTGCTCGCGCGCGGCGGGATTTTCCATAACACAATCAAGTACGCGACGTAGCACGCGATCAGCGGAAAGGCGTCCCACAGCGTGAGCGTGCCCTTCCACCAGATGAATGTGAAGTACGCGATGGGCAGAAACAGCGCGAAGATCTCGACCGCGTGTTCGTCGTCGAGTTGGATCGCGATCATCTTTCTGCGAAACGCCGCCGCGACGAAGTAGATCATCGGCCATCCGAGTCCGACGAGAAGGCGAAGGCTGCCGGTGAAGTTCGCGATCGCGAGATGCGTCTTCGACGGATCTTTTCCCGCCTGCCATGCGATCACCGCTTCGACCGCGAACTCCGGCATCGTCTGCAGCCACGCCAGGATCGCGAGCGCCAATCCCTGCGAAATCAGAAACTGCGCCGCCTCGGCTCCCCACGCAATCACGAATGCGGAGACGAGGATGCTCGGGAACGTCCACAGCGACGCGAACGCCGACGATTTCAGTATCATCGCGGCCCGAAGTGTAAATGATCACGAGCAAAGCCAACGCGTGGTTCAAGCGCGTGCACAACGCCGTTCGCGAACATGCCGATGAGATCGTGATCGAGGGACCAAAGGCGGTCGCCGATGCGATCGCGGCCGGTTGGAAGTCGATTCCAATTCCGACGTTCGCACCGGCTCTTCTGAAATCGCTCACCGACACGAAGACGTCGCAGGGAGTCATCGGACTGTTTGAACGCCCGCGATGGACCGCCGATCAGATTTTCTCGCGCGACCGCTTGGCGGTGGCACTCGACGGCGTGCAGGATCCCGGAAATGTCGGGACGATCGTGCGCCTGGCCGCGGCCTTCGATGCCGCCGGCGTGATCGTGCTTCCCGGCTGCGCCGATCCATTCGGGCCGAAGGCGATTCGCGCGTCGGCGGGTGCGATCCTCAATGTTCCAATTGTGTCGATGAGCGTCGAGGAGCTGCTCGGTTCCGGCCGTTCGATCTGCGTGGCGGACGCGAAGGGGTCGGCGACGGAGTTGCCGAACGGCATTCTTGTGCTGGGAAACGAGGGGCAGGGCGTATCGCACGCGCTGCGTGAACGATCGAGGGCAATCGCGATCGAGACGTCGGGCAGGGTTGAGTCGCTGAATGTCGCCGCTGCGGCGGCGATCCTCTTGTGGCGCACGTTCTGCAACCGAACAGGAGCATGACCGAGGAACTCCGCAACCTCCAGCGCGATTACCTTGAAAACGTGCAGGAAACGGCCGTGCGATTGCGTCAGCAGAGCCGCGACCTCGGATCGCACGATCGATTCAAGAACTCCTTCCCCGAGCTCCTCTTCGTCGCGCACCAGTTGAAAGGATCGGGCGGTTCCCTCGGATTTCCTCGCATCACCGAGCTGGCGCGCCGCATGGGCGACGAGCTGAATCTCTTCCTCGATCAAACCGAAGTGCAGCGGCCAACGCCCGAAGAGCTTTCCGAGATGTTGATCGTGCTGTCGCACGAGCTCGAGCGCGCGGTCAGCGCCGCGCAGCAAAGCCTGCAGTAGACTCCGGCGCGTGCCGGGCAAGCTTCTCATCGTCGGAACTCCGATCGGCAATCTCTCCGACCTGTCGCCGCGCGCGATCGAAGCGTTGAAGTCCGCCGATCTGATTCTCTGCGAAGACACTCGCCACACGCGCAAGCTCCTCACCCACTTCGGCATCGACGCAACCGTTCAGAGTTTTCACGAGCACAACGAAGACGACAAGAGCGCCGCAATCATCGACAAGATCGCGGGCGGCGCGCGGGTCGCGCTCGTCAGCGACGCCGGAATGCCGGTCGTGTCCGATCCAGGTTTCCGTCTCGTGCGCATGGCGCGCGAACGCAAAATGCCGATCGAACCGATCCCCGGACCTTTCGCGGGAATCATGGCGCTCGTCGCAAGCGGCATCGCGCCTTTGCCGTTCACGTTTTTCGGTTTCACGCCGCATCGTGAAGGACAGCGCAAGGAGCTGTACCGCCGCATCAAGGCCGTCGCCCAGACGTCGATCGTCTACGAGTCGCCGGAGCGCGTCATCGACTCACTCGACAACGCCCTCGAGATCCTCGGCGACATCGACGTCACGGTCGCGCGCGAGATGACGAAGATTCATGAGGAGTTCATCAGCGGAACGATCTCCGAAGTCCTCGCCGAATTGAAGAAGCGCGGTGCGATCCGCGGCGAGATCACGCTGGTTTTCTCCGCCGCCCCAACGGAGTCGGCCGAGGTCTCGGCCGAAGAGATCGCGAGCGAGTTCGCGCGCCTGCGAGACACCGGAATGCGCCGCAACGATGCGGTGAAAGCGGTCGCGGAAAAGTTCGGACTTCGTAAGAACGAAGTCTACAAATCGCTGCTCGGCGAATAGGTCAGCCGTACGATCGCTTCGACCAGCGCCTCGACCGAATACGGGCGCGGAACCGACTCCGTTCTCGCCGGCAGGGTCAGGTCGTGTCCGTTCGCAGCGGCCGCCAGGATGATCGGAAGACTCGGCCAGTTGTCCCGCAGAAGGCGCGCAATCATCGAACCGTTGACCTCCGGCTTCGAGAGATCGAGGATCAGCACGTCGGGCTCGAAGGTCCTGATCATTCCCGGAACTTCGCGGCCCAGTCGAACGACGGCGGTCTGGAAGCCTTCCCAGGAAAGAGCCCAGGCAGTCGTCATCCGGACGTCGTCGCTGTCGTCAATCAGTAGAGCGCGCACGACCCACCACTGAGGTAGTGATCGTGCGCGCCCAATTGCTACCCTACGGGCACGTCGCGAACGCGCCGGTGTCCTGAATCGGCTGGAACGGCCGCCCTAACGGGTTGCTGTAAACCTTGACGGTACCCGACCTGGTGTCCGTAACTGTCAAATCGACCTGAACGTCCGTGAGTCCCGCTGCAAAGACCCAGTAGCGCGGCAGCGGTGACGAGCACGCGTTGAGCGCTTTGACGACGACTTCAACGTTGTTCGGCCCGAAGAACCAGAAATAGCCGCTGTCGTCGGTGAGAGTGACGGCCTGCCCGCGGCCGGTCGTGCCGTCGGATGTGCGCCAGTTCGCGTTCACCTGGAAGCGTCCAGCGTTGAGGCAGAGCGTTGCCGCGTCCTGCAGGCAGCCGGACGCGGATGCCACATCGACGCGCACGATGTTGCTGCGGACCACGGTGTCGCCCGTACAACCCGCGATCGTGACCTGACACTCATGCGCCTCGATGAAGAAGAACGCCGGACCGACGTCATTCGCATCGAAGTTGATCGCGACGCCGGTGGAACCGCCCTGCACGTCGCCGACCGCCGAGTACGGACCGTTGATGTTTCGCGACACGAGGATCCGATAAAAGTTCACGCGGAATCCCTGATCGGGTCCGGGCACAAATGACGGATCGCACCATCGCAGAACCGTTGGCGTCCCCACGCGGACCGCTGGTGGGCTGGCCGACAGCGACCGATCGAACTGACACGATCCTGAGATCGAGATTGTCTGCGACGCGATCAGCGTGCGCGGTTTGTTGCACTCGGTGACCCAGAATTCGATCGTGTAGATGCCGGGATTGTTGATGCTCACCTGGGGTGTCGTGATGGCATACGGTGTGAGCGCGGTCGTGCATCCGGTGGCGCAACTCGCATTCGCGGTTGCGTTGACCTGAAGAGTCGAGCCGCTGCCGGCCGTGATCGACGAATACTGCGGCACGCAGCCATCGGTCCACGTTCCGCGGATGGTGATCGCGAAGCGCTCACCGGGGCCGGGAGTTGAAGGATTGAAGCTGATGACCGTGTCGCCGGAGGCAGCCTGCGGGGCCACAGTGATTGCCTGAGCAACCGGACTCAACAAAAGAGCAACGAAAACCCCTGTTAGTAATCTCATATGTTTGCGCAGGTTGCAAAAAGCGGGGCAGACGTTGCATGTCGTGGTACGGAAACGTCACTTTCGACGTAATTGCGGCAGGTTGCTATTTGGTCGCCTGTTGCTTACGCGCCTTGTGTACGGCCGGGGCGAGGTCGGTTAGGAGCGCCGTGAGTTCGGCGAGATCGAATGGTTTCTGGATCACGGCATGAACGACATTTCCGTCGACGATGCCTTCCGTCTTCTTGAGATTCTGCGCGGTCAACACGATGACCGCCGGTCGCTTCGGTAATTCACGAAGAGCTTCGATGACCTCGCGGCCATTGATCTTAGGCATCATCAGATCGAGCAGAACAACGTCGTAGTGCCCGGAACGAATCTTCTCCAGAGCTACCTCGCCATCCGGCGCCCCGTCGCAGAGGAAACCGAGATGTTTGCAGATCACGCTGATCAGAGGACGCAGAGCGGGGTCGTCATCCGCAACGAGGATTCTCGGCGCATCGGGCGTCATCGGCTTGCGCCCACTGCAAAGGGCGTGACGGCGGAGAGCATGCTCAGGTGAGAGCAGGAAAAGTGGTGCGAAAGGGGGACTCGAGCCCCCACGGCTGTGAACTAACCTGAAGCGTCGTGCCCCGTCATCGCGTTAAGGACCGGGCTCAACAAAATAGCTATGAAACCCGGACGCGGCCGCGCGCTGTTCACATGAAGACCGCATTGGCGGG
>JALYZI010000205.1 GCA_030948915.1 Acidobacteriota bacterium | reverse complement strand
ACTCAGGACTCAGGACTCAGGACTTTCGTTTCACATCTCCCAAATCACCGGCAAAATCATCGGCCGGCGTCCCATGTTCTTCCTGAAATAGCGCTTCAGCATTGCCCGCATCGATTCCTGCAGCAGCTCGGATTCGCGCAGCTCCTCGGTCGGTGTTTCCGCAAACATGCCAACCACCATGCGGCGGATCTCATCCAGCATTTCCTGATTCGAATCGACGTGAACGAGGCCGCGCGTGATGATCTCCGGATCGCGGACCAGCTTGCCGGTGCTGTCGATCGCTACCACCACGATCACAAACCCATCCTCAGCCAGGTGCTGCCGGTCGCGCACCACGATTTCGGGCACTTCTTCCGCCTCGTTATCAATGAATACTTTGCCGTGCGAGACGCGCTCCTCGAGCACGCGGATCGCGTCGCCTTCGATTTCCGCGACCTGCCCGTTCGTGATGACGACGCCGTGCGGCACGCCAGTGCTCTCCGCGAGCCGCGCGTGGTGAATCAGATGCCGCAACGTGCCATGAATCGGAATGAAGAACCGCGGCTTGGTGAGGTTCAGCATCAGCTTCAACTCTTCCTCGCAGCCATGGCCGGACACGTGGATGTCTGCGGTGTCCCACGTCAACACTTCTGCGCCCTGGCGGTAGAGGTTGTCGATCATGTGCGACACGGCCCGCTCATTTCCGGGGATCGTTCGCGCGGAAACGATGATGGTGTCGCCCCGCTCGATCTTCACCTGATTGTGTTCGCCGATCGCCATCCGCGAGAGCGCCGAGTTCGCTTCCCCCTGCGTTCCGGTCGTCAGGATCACGATCCGGCGATCGCCGTCGTCGCCGTTGACGCGCACGTCGCGCGGAAAGCTGAGGTAGCCGAGCTGCTCGGCGGTCTCGCTGTTGTCGACCAGCGAGCGCCCGACCATCATCACTCTTCGGCCACTCTTTCGGGCGACATCGATCATCTGCTGGATGCGATGGATGTGCGATGCGAAGGTCGTGATGATGATGCGTCCGCGTGCTCGCGCGAACGCCGACGCCAGCGCGCCTCCGACATGGCGCTCTGAGGGGCAGTGTCCTGGAACCAGCGCATTCGTGGAATCGGAGAGAAGCAACAGGACGCCTTCCTCGCCGTAGCGTGCGAGCGTGGCGAGGTCGGTCGATAAATTGTCCATCGGTGTGTGATCGATTTTGAAGTCGCCGGTGTGAATCAGGGTGCCGGCCGGCGTGCGGATTGCGAACGCCAGCGCATCGACGATCGAATGCGTCATGCGGATTGCTTCGACGCGAAAAGGGCCGGCATCGACGACCTCGCGCGGGCGGATGACGCGCATCTCGACATCATCGATTCCGAATTCTTCCAGCTTGTCGCTGAGGAAGCCCAGCGTCAGCGGCATCGCGTACACCGGCACCTTCACGCGATCGACGAGGAACGGAAGCGCGCCGATGTGATCTTCGTGCGCGTGCGTCAGAAAAACGGCTTTGAGGTGCGCCGCGTTTTCGAAGATGTACGTCATGTCGGGGACGATGACGTCGACTCCCAGCGTCGCAGCGTCAGGAAACATCATTCCGCAGTCGACGACGATGGACGCATCGCCATACTCGACCACCATGAGATTCATCCCGATCTCGCCGAGGCCGCCGAGAGGGATGATGCGGAGGGGGGTCACGCGGTCTCGGGGTTGCGGGGTGTCGAAGTCGCTCATCGCTGATTCAGTCTCCCTTGCGAGACCACGAAACCGCGAGACCGTGTGACCTCATGGGTAAATGCGATTGAGCATTCGCGGATACGGGATCGTTTCGCGCAGATGCGGCACGCCCGAGATCCACGCGACGACGCGCTCCACGCCCATGCCGAATCCGGAGTGTGGAAACGTCCCGTATTTCCGGACGTCGAGATACCATTGGAAGCGATCGATCGGAAGGTTGTGCTCCTTTAGCCGCTGCAGCAGCAGATCGTGATCGTGAATGCGCTGCGAGCCGCCGATGATCTCTCCGTAACCTTCGGGCGCGATCATGTCGAGAGCGAGCGCCACCGACGGGTCCTTTGGATCGGGCTGCATGTAAAACGCCTTGATCGCCGCGGGATAGCGCGTGATCATCACCGGGCGATCGAACGCATTCGCGATGACCGTCTCCTCGTCGCCGCCGAGGTCATCGCCGAATTTCGCGGACATTCCCTTGCTTGCGAGAAGCTCGATCGCCTCGCGATACGTGATCCGCGGAAATGGCCGCCGCACGTTTTCGAGTTTTGAAACATCGCGTTCGAGCGTCTTCAACTCCTCTTTGCAGCGTTCCATCGCCCTGTCGACGATGTACTCGATGAACTCCTCGGCCAACTCCTGCAGGCCGTCGAACTCGAGAAACGCGACTTCCGGCTCCACCATCCAGAATTCCATGAGGTGCCGCCGCGTCTTCGATTTTTCCGCGCGAAACGTCGGGCCGAAGCAGTACACGCGGCCGAACGCCGCAGCCGCCGGCTCGAGATAGAGCTGGCCCGACTGCGAGAGATACGCTTTCTCACCGAAGTAGTCGGTCTCGAACAGCGTCGAAGTCCCTTCGGCCGCATTGGCGGTGAGAATCGGCGAATCGATGAGAACAAAATCGCGCTCATAGAAGAAATCGCGGCACCCCTGCTCGATTTCGTTTCGAATCCGCAGCACGGCATGCTGTTTCGCGGAGCGCAGCCAAAGATGGCGGATGTCCATCAGGAACGCCGTGCCGTGCTCCTTCGGCGTGATCGGATAGTCCTGCGTGAGCGCGACGATCTCGAACGACTCGACTCCGAGCTCGACGCCGCCCGGAGCGCGCTCCTCCGCGCGAACCGCTCCCGTCACGCGGACCGTCGATTCCTGAGTCGCTTCTTCGACCGCCCGCCACGTCTCTTCGCCGACTTCTTTCTTGACGACCACGCACTGGAGATATCCGCTTCCGTCGCGGACGATCGGAAACTGCAGCTTGCCGGCAGTGCGCTTGTTGTAGAGCCAGCCGTTGATGGTGACCTTCTCGCCGATGTGCTGCGGAAGGTCCTTGATGCGCGGCGTCATAAAGGGTGCGGATTATAACGCGCGCTATTCGCGCGGCACCTTCACGAGCAGCGAGCGAGGAATCATTGTGATGATCAGCGGCGGCGGCATCGCGACGACTTCGCCATCAACGCCGAGTTTCAAAAGTTTGCGCGGAGACTGGACGCGAAGCCTCACGGTTCGGAAAGAGCGGAACCCCGGAGCTTTCGTGACCCGTCCGGCAAAGTAATGCGCGAGAAAACGCGCCAGCGCGAGGCGCGGAACGTGCGGAAGCCAATAGACCGACAGGCGTCCTTCCTCGAGCGTGTTCCGGGGCGCTTCGACGCCCAGGCGGGAAAGATCGTAGGAGTTATTCGAGACAACGAAGACGTGTGTCCGGATGATCTCGTGGAGGTAATCGGTCTCGATCGCGAGGGTGACGTGGGGGTATTTTCGAAGTGTCGCGACGGCGGCGTAGAGGCGAGCCTTCCAGCGCGAGGTGTTGCGTCCATGCTCCTCGCGCCGCGAGACGAGCTCGGGATAGAGGCCGATCGAAAGGTTGTTGATGAAGAATCGTTCGTTGACGCGGGCAGCATCGATTTGCCGAGTCGTCCCCGACAACGCGATTTCGAGCGCCGCGCGCCAATCGAGGGGGATACCGAGGTCGCGCGCGAAGTGATTGAACGTTCCGAGCGGCAGGACGCCCAAAACCGACTCGGTGTTGACCAGCGACTGGATCACATTGCTGATCGTCCCGTCGCCGCCGCCTGCGATGAACAGCTTGCGGCCCTCCGCCATCTGCTCCCGGATGATGGCCCCACAATCGACACGGCGGCCGACGCGAATGACGTCGAGGCCGGCCTCTTTCGCGGCAGCCTCAATTTCTGACACTTCCGTGACGGCCAGCTTGGCCCCCGCGGAAGGGTTGAGGAAAAGGGCGCCTCGCTTTGTCGGCAATTTTCAGCTCCGCACGTCGCGTTGAACACGGCGTCCATCATGAAAAAAATCGCGATTCTTTTTGTTGCATTGCAAGTTTCTGTCCTCTCGTTATTCGCAGCCGACGCGCCGAAGGAATGCACCCTCTGCGTCGGCGCCACTGCCGACCTGACGGCGCCCCCTTCTGTCGTGATTCCGCTTCTGCTGCAGATCACCGAGAACGATCTCGCGACCACGCAGATCGATACGCTTTCTCCGGCGCAGCGGGCTAAAGTCACGCTGATCGTCGGGTATTCGGTCGATCGGGATAAGGATCCGCTGCTCGATGTCGAGACGCACACGAAGACGATCATTGAGTGGGCGCGCCTGCACGGTCCGTTCGAAGGCATCGGCGTGATTCCCAACGGCGTCGATACCACCGTGGCCGGCTACGCCATCAAACGCCTCGCCGTGATGGCGCAGGGGCTCAACGTCGCGACCAGGATCGTCCTGCCTCCCACAACAATTGAGGACCTCAACAAGCTGTCGGAAACCGGCGCCCTCAATTACATCGATGCGCTGATCGTGAGCGCGCCCGATGTCGCGAAGGCCAACGCCTGGATCACGGAAAAGGAACCGTCGAAGAAGCTTTACGCGACGGTCGAGCCGCCGTCCCCGAACGCATTCTTCGACCTCGGACGCGCTCTCGCGGATGGTGCAACGCGCGCATTCACGACGCGGCCGGCTGCCGAAGATGCCGTGGCGCTGGCGAACTTCAACAGCGCATTCGCCGGCGATTGGGCGTTCGATTCCACCGCATCCACGCAGGTTCTCGACGCCAAAGGCACTCGCGTGGAAATGCCGGTGCTGACGTTCGTTCGCGGCGAAGATCTCCGCACGATCATCGTGCCGCGGGGTGATGCAACGTCCTCGACGATCGCGTCGCTCCCGAGCGATCGGTACACGCGGCCGCGGCGCATCGACGCCGCCGGCGATCGCCAGGTCACCGACGTCGGCGCGAAGGGCGGACACTTTCTCATCGGCGTGCAGCCGGTGAAGCATCCGTTTCTGCTGACGCTCGATCACACCGAGAAGCCGCAGGTGACCAAAGAAGCGATCAGCGTTGCGACGCAACGCGGCATCACGGTCGAAGAAATCATCCGCAATCACCAGGCCTACAAGACGTATCAGGAGTCGATTCAGCCGCGCTACATCGCACGCGATGCGACGAAATTGCGCTTCACGCTCGAAGGCGGCGAAGCGATCGAGGCTACGATCTCCGGCGACTTTTTCTCCGATCCTCACAGCGCCTCGGACTGGGTGTGGCAGGACTTCTACATCAACGGCGTCAGGTGGAAGTACGGACGCATTCCAGAGCTGCCGCTGATTCAGCCCGAGAAGGTCGCGCAGCTTCCGCTCGATATTCATCTCACGAACGAATATCGCTATCAGCTCGTGCGTGAGACGGACCTCAACGGTTATCACACGTACGAAGTGCGCTTCGAGCCGCCACCGAATGCGGCTGAGGGACTTCCGTTGTACCGCGGGACAGTGTGGATCGACAGCAAGACGTGGTCGCGCATCCGCATCACGATGGTCCAGCTCAACCTGACCGGCGAAGTGCTCTCGAACGAAGAGCGGGTCGACTTTCAGCCGTTCGCCCGCGCGACACACGAGCCGCTCATCGCCGCCGACGTCGCGAAGACCGACGCGCGCGAGATTGCCTGGCTGCCGCTCGAAGTGTCGGCCCAGCAGGTGGTCTCGGCCGCCGGGCGCGCGAACGTTGTGCTCCGTCAGACGACCTTCAGCGATTTTCGTCTCGAGCCTTCCGATTACGAACAGCGGCATCAGATGGCGTCAGCATCGGACTCACGCATCGTCCGCGAAACGCAGCAGGGCATGCGGTACATCGAGAAGAATGCCGCCGGTGAGCGCGTCGTCAAGGAAGGCTTCGACACGTCGCGCACGTTCATGGTCGGCGGAATCCACCACGACTCCGGCCTCCAATTCCCCGTCCTGCCCCTCGGCGGCATCGACTACTTCAACTTCGATTGGGACAAGCGAGGCATCCAGACCAACGTCTTCTTCGCGGGGGTCGTGCTCACCGCCAATGCCACCAATCCAAACGTAGCAAATACCAGGACGAATATTGGTGCAGATTTCTTCGGCATCGCGGTGGCGACTTCGAACGCGATGTACCGTTTCGGTCTCGAGCAGAAAGGCGAAGCGGTCAAGCAGCTGCCGACCCATCTCTCGTTCCGTGCCGGCCATCCGTTTCTGAACTTCGGCAAGATCGACGTTTCGCTCGGCCTCTCGCATACGACGTTCATGCGGGATCAGGACACCGCGCCTTCGTTCGCCGTTCCGAGCGACACGTTCGAGATCAGCCCCGGCATCGACGGGTCGTATTCGCGGTGGGGTTACACGCTCGGCGCCTTCTACGATTACAACAAGCGCACGACCTGGAAACCGTGGGGAATCCTGTCGGAATTCAACCCGAATCAGAAGACGTACTCCGATTTCGGCGGCGAGATCTCGAAGAGCTTCTATCTTCCGAAGTTCCAGCGGCTCGGCATCGAGGTCAATTACCTCGACGGCACGCATCTCGACCGCTTCTCGGAATACGAGCTCGGATTTTTCGGATCGCGCCGCATTCACGGCATCCGCTCAGGTTCCGTCCGCGCCGAGAAAGCGATTCTCGGCCATCTGTCATACGGCTTCGTGCTATCCGATCAATTGCGGATGGAAGCGTTCTACGACCACGGTCTGATCGACGATCACCTCGCCGGTTATCATCGCGAGCTGTTTCAGGGCGTCGGCATCGGTGGCCAGACAGTCGGGCCATACGGGACGCTGCTCCGACTCGACATCGGCAAGACGGTCGGCCGGAACGCGCAAAACGGCTTCGTCGCGAACATCGTGTTCCTGAAGCTCTTCTGATCGATGTTAGACGTCCGCCGCGAAGAGATTTCCTCCTCGACGGCGACGGCGCTGATCGCCGCGCTCAATGCGGAGTTGAAGAGTCAGTATCCCGAAGAGGGTGCGACGCACTTTCGCCTCGAACCGTCGGAAGTCGCCGAGGGCGCCGGCGAGTTCATGGTTGCGTACCGGGACGGCGTTCCCGTCGCTTGCGGCGCTGTGCGTCTTCTCGACGCGAATAGCGCGGAATTGAAGCGGATGTACGTGACTCCAGCCGCTCGCGGTCAGGGCGTCGGCAGAGCGATTCTGGGGGCGCTGGAGGCGGAAGCGCGCAGGATCGGCGCGCGCCGGCTGCTGCTCGAAACTGGAATCCGCCAAACTGCCGCAGTCCGCCTCTACGAACGTTCCGGCTTTTACCACATCGAACCGTACGGCGAATACCGACAATCTCCGAAGACGAGCGTCTGCATGGCCAAGGAACTCTGACAAAGGCGGAATCCTCACGGCTCACCGCTGGAGTTCTTTTCGGCGCCGCGACGAGCCTTCTGCTGCTCAAAAAAAGAGCGGCGGGTGAACCGCCGCTCTTGTGAAGTCGCTGCGATGCGTTTACGGGATCCGCTGCGCGTTCTGCACGTAAAAGTCGACTGACCCGATTTCGGTGCGGAACCCCGAGATATCGAGCGCGCGGACCGTCAGGCGGTGCCGGGCGTTGCTCAGCTTCGTCGTGTCCATCGTGAAGCGCCAGCCCGAATTCGCGGAGTTGAAGAGGAATGGGTTGGCCTGCTGCACGTCGGGGCGCGGATAACCATACTGAGCCTGGCCGATGAAATCGCCGTCGACGAGGATCTCGACCGCCGCCACGCTGTTTTGCTCGTTGGCAGCCCAACCCTGGAACGTGACGTTGCCCTTCACGTAATCAAACGACGTCGGAATGTCGATGAATCCCTGAACTGCCGCAACGCGATTCTCGGCGCATTCGAAGAAGACCGGGATGCCTTGCGGTCCCGGCAGCTCACTGAACGTCTGATCCCGATCGCCTACGCGGATCTTCAGCACGTGATGTCCCGGACGGACGCCGAGGGCGATGAGAGCGCCGACGTCCATGGTGAACATGTAGCCGGAGCGCGGTGAATCGGGATACGTCGGATAGTAGCGCTGCACGTCAAAACGCGGCAGGCCGTAGCAGTTCGTGAATGTGTTGAAGAGCATGCTGAACGCACAATCGTCGGTCGATGCCCATCGGACGCCGTCGATCATCAGCTCGACGTACTGCACACGGCCGGTATTCTGGCGGGTGCCGAGGTCGAGAGCCCAGCCGCGGACGGGGGTGATGTGCGACTGCGGATTGACCGGCGGCGAGAAGATCACCGGCGCGAGATTGCAGCGCGTGCCGTAAAGCACCGCGTCGCGTTTCGGTTCATCGAGATAGCCGAACGGCTTCAGATTCGCCTCGTTGTTGAAGATCTGCACCTGCCGGCGTCCGATGATCTTCGAGAGTCCCAGACGATCGAATGCCACCACTTCGAGCAGATGCACGCCGTCCTGAATGCGGGTCGTGTCGATGTTTGCGATGAAACTGCTGAAAAGCGCCGCAGGAAAATCGGGGAAGGTATTTCCGACATCGGGACGGGCGTCGCCGTACATCGCCGACTGCAGGATTCCACCGTCGATGAAGACATCGACGCGGCCGATGCCATCGGTGTCGGCGGCCCAACCCTGAACCGGAAACGATCCGCTGGCGTTGTACTGCGCGGCTTGATCGGGGATGTCGAGACTACCGAACGGAGTCTGATTGATCGTGTTGTCGATGTTGATCGTCCGCCGCCCGAGCTCGAAGACGCGCCCGTCGGCGAAGTAGACCTTCACGTTGACGGTGTGAGGCCCGTTCGAGAAACGACTGGCGAGGAAACCCGTCTGAAATCCCGGCGCGATGTTGTGAATGCCGGGATAGTTCGGATACGCCTCGATAACGTCGATTCGGGGCAAACCCGAATTGGCGTTATGAATGAACTGATCGTCGACGTAGAGCTCGATCTTGGCGACCGACATCGGATCGAGGACCCAGCCTTTGACGAGCACCATTCCGCTGTTCGGAACGGTCGGATCCGGAAAATCGAGCGACGCGATGAGATCCTGCGCGAATAGCGCAGTAGGAAAACACGTCGCTAAAATGGTGAGAACCAGGCCGCGGGTAACCCATCTCCACATAACCCCAACCTCCAACCCGATAATGCCTTGCCCGTGATTCAGTAATCGCTGAAGAAGCGACGCCGATCCACTTTGTTTTCTGGCAGTTTATACTAATACGGGTGACTTCTTCAAATACTACGGCGACGGTGGGCGTCGATGACGTCCGAGCCGCTGCCGGCCGGATTCGCCCGTTCATTCATCGTACGCCCCTCCTGACCAACAGGTCAATTTCGGAACGGGTCGGTTTCGAGGTCCGCATCAAGTGCGAAAACCTCCAGCGGGCCGGCTCATTCAAGATCCGCGGCGCGATGAACGCGCTGCTGCAAATCCCGGAAGACCAGCGAAAACGTGGAGTCGTCGCGTTCTCCTCCGGCAACCACGCCCAGGGCGTCGCCCTAGCCTCCAAGCTCCTCGGCATCCGCGCAACTATCGTGATGCCAGAGGGTTCGGTCGCATCGAAAGTCGAGGCGACACGGGCCTACGGCGCGGAGGTCGTGACATCCGGCGTCACTGCCGCGACTCGAGACACCGTTGCGCGCGAAATCGCCGGGAAGACCGGCGCGTCCGTGATTCCTCCATTCGACGATGAACGCATCATCGCCGGCCAGGGAACCGTCGGGCTCGAAATCCTGGAGGAATGGCCCCAGGTTGAGACGATCGTCGTGCCTCTGGGCGGCGGCGGGCTGCTGTCCGGCATCGCCGTCGTGGCGACTTCGCGCAAGCCGGATGTCGCGGTCTACGGCGTCGAGCCGCGAGCCGGCAACGATGGGGAGCAGTCATTCAAAACCGGACGGATCGTGACGATCGACCCGCCAAAGACGATCGCCGACGGCGCGCGCACTCTGGCGATCGGGACGCGGAACTTCGCGATCATTCGCGAGCGCGTTCGCGATGTGGTGAGCGTCGACGACGACGCGCTCCTCGATGCCCTCAAGTTCGCGATGTATCGCACCAAGCTGGTGATCGAGCCGACGGGAGCGCTGGGAATTGCGGCGCTTTTGACGCGGACCATCAAACCGAGCGGGCCCGTTGCGGTGGTGGTGTCCGGCGGAAACCTGGACTTCTCGTTGCTTTGCAAATGAATTTGGAATTTGGAATTAAGAATTGAGAATAGCGACGTGAGTTTTCTTAATTCTCAATTCCAAATTCCAAATTCCAAATTCTTATGACCGGCTCCCTCTTCGACGACGCTCCCCTCCCGCCCTCCCGCCCCGGTGACGCGCCGCTGGCGGAGCGGCTGCGGCCGAAGACGCTCGATGAGATCGTCGGGCTCGAGGATTTGTTAGGCGAAGGGCGATTCCTGCGCAACGCAATCGCCAGCGATCGCATCCCATCGATGATCCTGTGGGGACCGCCCGGATCGGGGAAAACCACGCTGGCGCGGATCATCGCCGGGACCACGAAAGCGCGATTCGTCCCCTTCTCCGCCACCACCAGCTCGATCAAAGACATCAAAGTATTGATGGAAGAGGCCCGCAAGCTTCGCATCGGCCGCGCGATCAAGACCATCGTCTTCATCGATGAGATCCATCGCTTCAACAAGGCACAGCAGGACGCTTTCCTCCCCTACGTCGAAGCCGGCGACATCGTCCTCATTGGCGCAACGACCGAGAACCCATCGTTCGAAGTGAACTCGGCATTGTTGTCGCGATCGAAGGTCGTCGTCATTCCGCCACTGGAGCGCGCGCAGGTGATGACAATTCTCGAGCGCGCGATTGCCGATCCTGCAGTGAAACAATTCGGCGTCGAGCTGACGCAAGACGCGCTCGATTTCATCGCAGCGACGTCCGCCGGCGATGCGCGCCAGGCGCTCAACAGCCTGCAGCTCGTCATCGAGACCGCGCAGGGTTCGGTGAACGCCGAAGACGCTCAGAAGATCCTGCAGCGCCGCTCGCTGATGTACGACAAGGGCGGCGACGAGCACTACAACATCATTTCAGCGCTGCACAAATCGATTCGAAATGGTGACGCGGATGCCGCCGTGTATTGGCTCGTGCGCATGCTGGAAGGTGGAGAAGATCCGCTGTACATCGCGCGACGTCTCGTGCGCGCGGCGTCGGAGGACATCGGCAACGCCGATCCGCAGGCGCTCGTGCTGGCCGTGGCAGTGAAAGAAGCGACCCACTTCATCGGCATGCCGGAAGCGGGCGTCGCGCTTGCGCAGCTCACGACGTATCTCGCGGCCGCGCCGAAATCCAATGCCGTGTATGTCGCGTACGGCAACGCGGTGCATGAAGTGCGTCAGGGCGACAATCCGCCGGTTCCACTGCAGATCCGCAATGCGCCCACGCGTTTGATGGAAGGCCTCGGCTACGGGCGCGGATATCAATACGCGCACGATTTCGACGAACAGACGACGTCGATGGAGTGCTTGCCCGATTCGCTGGCGGGACGCCGCTTCTACGCGCCGAAAGATGTCGGACTCGAGCGCGAGATCAAGGAGCGACTCGAGAAAATGCGCTCCGCACGATCGGCGTCGGCTTCCGATCCTCACCAAGATTGACGTAGACGACCTGTGCTTCGGTCACGAGGACTTTCTCGTTGGGATCGTAAGCGCGGTTCGCCTCAACGACAACCTTCACGGTGATGGATGTGTTGCCGATGCGCAGCGTCTCGCACCAGAAGCTGATCAAATCACCGACGAAGACCGGCTGATGGAACACGATTTTGTCCATGGCCACGCTGACCATGATCCGGGCGCCCTGGCGGCGCGCTTCAACCGCTCCCGCCTGGTCGATGTGCGAGAGAATCACTCCGCCGAAGATCGTGCCCTGCGCGTTGGTGTCGCGCGGCATCATGAGCACGCGGATCGCGGGCTCGTCCCACTTGGGCAGAATCTCCAATCTTCTACAAGCCTGCCTGCTGCGCCGGCGCGTTGCGCTGGGTCACGATCGGATTGATCTCGATCTTCGATCCTTTTCGCAACCGCTGGAGAAGCACCGTCCGCAGATTCCGCGCTTGTTGCTGCCGCAGCATCTCGCCATACGACGCGCGGTTCTCGCCGGCAGCTTTCGGATCCACCTTCTTCTGCTCGACAACCTGCAGCACCACCGCGCCCTCGGGAAGGACGATCGGTCCCTTCATCTCGCCGACTTTCCCCGCCATCGCGGCGTCCACCAGCGCAGAGGTGTCTCCGCTGAATCCGGCGAGGTAACCCTGGCGCGTCACGGTGACCTCAGTTGCCGGCTGGCCAACTTTCTTCGCCAGCGCATCGATGTTCGCCGCCGGCATCGCCTGCGCGAGCTTCTGTTGCGCGATCTGACGCGCCTTCGCGTTGCGCGCGTCCACTTCGACCTTCGCGCGAATCTCATTCAAATCGGCAATGCCGGCGGGACGAATCCCGTACACGTACGCGATCGCGGGACCGCGTTGCGTGCCGAGGATTTGACTGACGTCGCCTTGCTTGGCGGAGAAAGCCCACGTGGCGATCGCCGGGTTGTTGCCGATCCCCTGAATCTGATCCGTCTTCGAGAACCACTGCGTGTCGTTGGAGCTCACCTTTTCATTCGCGAGCGCCGCAAATTCGATGGGCGTCTTCGGTTTCGTCTGCTTCATCCGCGCGGAAATCCGCGTGATCTCATCGCGCGCCTGATCTTTCGCCTGCTGCTCGGCGAGCTGCGCTGAGAGCATCGGCCGCACTTCTTCGAATGGACGATAACCAGCCGGCTTGCGCGCCAGCACCTTGATGATGTGGTAGCCGAACTCTTTCGATCGAATCGGATCGCTGATGGTGTTCAGCGGGATCGAGAAGGCCGCCGTGTCGAACGGCTCGACCGTCATTCCGCGATCGACGAAGTCCATGTCGCCGCCTTTGCCGGCCGACGACGGATCGCCGGAGTTCTCCTTCGCGACCTTCGCGAAATCGGCGCCGGCGCGGAGTTGCTTCACGAGGCTTTCAGCCCTGGCCTTGGCGGCCGCACCCACTTCCGGCGTCGCGCTCGGATCGACCTTGATGAGGATGTGAAGGATGTGCGCAGACTCGGGTCGCTTGTAGTCTTCCTTCGACGCGTCGTAGCGCTTCCGCAGCTCGGCGTCAGTCGGGATGATTTGCGAGCGAATGCGGTTCGTGTCCGCCAGCAGATACTTCAGCGCGCGCTGTTCGCCGTGCGAAAAGTTCGCCTGATTGGCCTTGTAGTACTGCTCGACTTCCGCCGGCGTGACGGTAACCTGCGCAGCTTCCTTGGAAGTCGCAAGCAGTACGTATTTGATCTTCGCGTTCTCCGAAACGCGTCTGTACTCTTCCTCGGCCGCCTTCGGTGAAACCATGATGGAGTTCGCCATCGCGCTCTCCATCTTGCGGACCGTGATGTCCTTCGCCATCTCGTCTTCGAATTCGGCGGTCGACTGATAGCCGAGCGAGCCCGTGATGTAGCGGTTGTAAAGCTCCGCACCGACGAAGTGTCCGTCCGGATTCAGCGTCGGGATCTGCAGGATGCGCTTACGAACTTCTTCCGGCGTCGCGTTCAGGTGCAACTTCGTCGCTTCCTGGAGCAGCAGACGCTGATCCACCAGACCGTCGAGCACCTGCTGCGGCAGTCCCATCGACTCGATCATGTCGGCCGACAAAGGCTGGCGATACATCTGCTCGTAATTCTTTTGCGTGTAGTAAAGCGCGCGGTCGTATTCGCGGAACGGGATCGTCTCGCCGTTAACGCGAGCGGCGTATGCGCGATCCTGTTGTTTAGCTTGTCCCGCGCCGCCGAGACCCATGTCGACGTAGACGAAGCCGATGACGAAAGCTGCAACCACAGCGAGCAGAGCCCACTTCAGCTGCTGGAAGTTGTCGCGCATCAATTTGAGCATCGGGAAGACCTCTTCTTGAATTGTCGGGAGTGTGTGGCGCGGGCGCCGCCACACTGCTAAAAAACGCGACAGTCTACCTATTCCCGCAAACTACGGCAAACGCGGATGGAGCCTGTGTTATAAAAGATGAACCTCGTCCGATGGCGATCAAGAAAGCCGCGCGACCGCGGGCTGAACTCGACTGGTACCTGATCTCGATCGATCGGCTCAAGCAGATCGGGCTCGTCATCCTTCTTATCGTCCTCGGCCTCGCCGGCTGGTGGTTCTTCACCAACCAAAAACGGAACCCGCGCAGCGCAGCGGAGGCCGCGATCGCCGACGCACGCGATGCGCTCAACGTGCTGGCATCATCAAAAGACTTTACGAGTCACCGCACCGAGTTTGATCGTGCGCAGAGAAAGCTCGACGAAGCCACGACGCTTTTGTCGGGAGGCAAGTATCCGAACGCACAAGAGGCCGCCGTCGAATCGCAAACAATCAGTCGAGCCGCGATCAGCGGCGGAAGCGCCGAGAACGACGCGCAATTCCTCACCGTTGAGGGAGACGTGTCTTTTCAGAAATCGGCGACTTCCGATTGGAAGCGAGCGGACGTTCGCACGCCTCTGTTCAACGGCGACTGGGTGAAAACGGGCGACAATGCCTCAGCAGAGCTCATTTTCTCGAACGGTTCGCTTTACACCGTCGGCCCGAACGCGCTTCTCGAGATCTACGCGCAGTTCAACCCCGCGACATCCAAGAAGAGCAATTCGGTCCAGATGCAGATCGGATCGGTTGAGGTCGCCACGACGGACGACGTCTCGACGGTTCGGACGCCTGGAAGCCAGGTCGTAGTCCAATCCGATTCGACGACGCAGGTCGGCGTCGACAAGCAGAAGGCGACGGCGGTCATTGCGACAAAGGGCTCGGTTTCGGTCACGCCGACAGCCGGCGGAGCGGCCGTAAAACTGAATACCGGGCAGAAGGTTAACGCGAGCGCACAAGGCTCGATCTCTCCGATCAGAAACCTGCTGATGCCACCGGCCCTGATGACACCTGCCGACAATCAGGTGTATCCAATGAGCAGTGAGTTGCGCGTCGACTTCGGGTGGGAGCCCGTGCCGGGCGCTACGGGATATCAGCTGCAGGTCTCGCGGTCGCGGCTTTTTACCCTGTTGGAGATCAACTCCAGGCGGCAGAAGTCGAGCGCATCAGCCAAAGTAACAGCTGAGGGCGCTTTCTACTGGCGCGTCGCGTCGATCGGGCCGGAGGGTGAACCCGGACCTTTCTCGCCTTTCCGGCGCTTCCGGGTGAGCGGCGTGACGCAACAGGCGGGTTCGATCAACACCGAGGCTCCTCCTCCATCGCTGCAGATCAAGAAGCCCTATTCGATCGGCGGGCCGTTCTACATGATCGAAGGGGCCACGGATCCGGGTGCGACGGTCTTCATCAACGATGAGGAGGTCGACGTCGAGTCCAACGGCCATTTCAAGAAACTCGTGAGCTTCAACAAAGTCGGCCGGAACTCCGTCGTTGTAAAAGCAGTCAACGCTGCAGGGAAACAAACGATACAATCCGAGACCGTTCTGGTCGAAGAATAACGATTAGCACCTAATTTGCACTCCTGCCGCCGCGGCTCCAAAGTTCGCTCGAGAAGGAAGCTCCACCAGTAATGGCTCTCAAATCACTACTCTCAATGTTCTCGAACGATCTCGCGATCGATCTCGGGACTGCAAACACTCTCGTCTACGCGAAGAACAAAGGCATCGTGGTGCGCGAGCCTTCGATCGTCGCGGTCAACAAGATCAACAATAACGTCGAGGCGGTCGGCAAGGAAGCGAAAGAGATGCTCGGCCGAACGCCGGGAAACATCGTCGCGATTCGTCCGATGAAGGACGGCGTCATCGCCGACTTCGAAGTGACGGAGAAGATGATCAAGTACTTCATCGAGAAGGCGCACGGCCGGCGATTCCTCGTCAAGCCGCGAATCGTCATCTCGGTACCCTCGGAAATCACGCAGGTGGAAAAACGCGCGGTCAAAGACTCCGCGCTGCGCGCCGGCGCGACCGAGGTTTACCTGATCGAGCAGGCGATGGCGGCGGCCATCGGCGCAGGACTTCCGATCACCGATCCGACCGGCAACATGATCGTCGACATCGGGGGCGGCACGACCGACGTCGCCGTCATCTCGCTGGCCGGCATCGTCTACTCGCGGTCCGTCCGCGTCGCGGGCAACGAGATGGACGACGCGATCATTCAGTACATCAAGCGCAAGTACAACCTGCTCATCGGCGAACGTACCGCCGAGCAGGTGAAGATGGAGATCGGATCGGCCTTCCCGCTCGATGAAGAGATGACCATGGAGATCAAGGGGCGCGATCTCGTCGAAGGCGTTCCCAAGACGTTGATCGTTTCCGACGAGGAGATCCGCGAAGCGTTATCGGAAACGGTGGCGACGATCGTCGAAGCCGTGCGCGTCGCCCTCGAACGGACCCCGCCGGAATTGTCGGCGGACATCATGGACAAGGGCATCATCATCGCGGGGGGCGGCTCGATGCTGAAGAACCTCGACAAACGCCTCCGCGAGGAAACCGGACTCCCCGTGACTCTGGCGGAGGATCCGCTGGCGTGCGTGGCACTCGGAACGGGGCAGATGCTAACTGACTTCAACTTGCTCAGGAAGATCTCGATTGAGTAGACCCGAGTCCTGCGTCCTGAGAGAAAGCTCAATACTCAGGACTCAGGACTCAGGACTCAGGACTCAATACTCAGGACTCAGGACTCAGGACTCAGGACTCAGGACTTCAATGGCGTAGATTCTGCTCAGGCCGAAAAGCGAAAATGGCTGTACCAGTTGATGTAATCCCCCGAAGACCGACGCTCCTGTTCATCGTCGTTCTTTCCCTGCTCTTCGTGCTGATGAGCCTGAGCACGCGGACGCGCTATATCGGCGAGACGCGCACGATGTTCGAGCGCACCGTCATGACCATCTTCTCGCCCGTCCCGAAAACCGTGAATTGGGTCGGACAAACGACTGCCGACATGTACCACGGCTATCTCGACATGCGGCGCTCGGTCAATGAAAACCTCGACCTGCACCGAAAAGTGATCGAGCTGACGACCGAGAACCTCAAGCTGCGCCAATCGGAAGGCGACCTCAAACGTCTGCGCAGTCTCCTCGGGTATTCCGAGGAGTTCAGCATGCCGACGACGATGGCGCAGGCGATCATGCTCGACACCTCCAGCCGCTTCAAGGCCATCATCATCGATCGCGGCTCGAGCACCGGCATACAAGTGAATGATTCCGTCGTCAACGCCAGCGGTTTGATCGGCCGCGTCGTGTTGACGACGAAAGACATGGCCAAGGTTCAACTGCTCAGCGACGCCAACTCGTCGATCGGCGTCCTGATCGAACGCACGCGCCGGCAGGGCATTCTTCGGGGCGACGGAGGCGGCGGCGCCAACCTCTACGACATTCCATCACTCGCCGACGTGCAACCCGGCGACAAGGTCCTGACCGCAGGCATTGACGGCATCTATCCGAAAGGAATCCCGGTCGGCATCGTCACCAAAGCGGAAAAGGGGCAGGATCTTTTCAAGACGATCACCGTACGTCCACTCGTGGACATCGGAACCACCGAGGAAGTGATCGTCCTGCACACGCGAAAAATCCCCGGCGACATTGTGAGGTACACGCCGTGAGATGGCTTCGATTCGCGATCGGCCTGCTCATCGCGCTGACGCTGCATTCGCTGCTCGACAGTTTCTATCCGAACGCGCTGGCGTTCTTCAATCCGTACCTGATCCTCATCGTGTACTACGCGATGGGTGGAAATCTGGTGGGCGCGATCTTCGCCGGAATCGCAGCCGGACTCGTTCAGGACGCTTACTCGATGTCGATCTTCGGCCTGCACGCATTCTCGCTGACCGTCATCGCCTACGTCGTCGCGTACATCAACGCCCGTCTGGTCCTGCGCGGGACACTGATGTTCGGCGCGTGTCTTTTCGGCGCCGTCATCGTCAACGAGCTGGTGATTTTCGTCCTCGTCAACATCCTGCTCAAACAAAAAATCGAGATGTTCGAACAGGCGATGATCGTGAAGGCGATCTTTACGTCACTGTTCGGAATGCTGGTGTATCAACTATTGACGCTGTTCCTGCGAGAGGAGCCGATCGAAGCCAACCGAAGACCGGCCTACTGAAGCGGGCGTCAGCCGTCAGGCGTCGGGCCTCAGGAATGCATCATTTTCCTGACGCCGGACGCCTGATGCCCGAGGCCTGACATGCGCGTATACCGAGACGATCAAAAATTTCTCACTTTCCGCATCAACGCATTGTTGTGGGCGATCGTCGCCATCTTCGTCTTCCTCGCCGGATCGTTCTGGTTCGTGCAGGGAGTGCAGGCGGACAAATATCGCAATCTGTCGGACGCGAATGCGCTGCGGCCGGTTCCGATGCCCGCCAAGCGCGGCCTGATCATGGATCGCGAAGGCAAGAAGATTCTCGCCGACAACCAGCCGGCGTATTCGCTGACGGTCGATCGCGTCGTCATGCGTCCGATCATGAAAGCCGACGCGACGCACCGCGGCAAACTCGTGGCATTTCTCGCAACGGCTCTCGGCACGACACCGCAGGACATCGAAGCGCGCTTCGACAAAGGAAAAGGGATTCAATTCGCGCGGCCCATGCCGGTTGCCGACGATTTGTCGATGTCGCAGGTGGCTTCGATTCAGGCCGAAGCGCTCTCGTTTCCCGAGCTGAACGTCGAGCCGGTGCAGCGCCGGAACTATCCGTACGCAACGATGGCTGCCCACGTCATCGGCTTCATCGGAGAAGCGTCGGAGAAGGACCTGCTGCAACACAAAGATCTGAAGCCGGGCGATCTGCTCGGCAAGCGGGGCGTCGAGATGATGTACGACGAGTACCTGCGCGGCAAAGACGGAACGCAATACTGGGAGTACGACAGCCACGGACGCCGTCTCGCCGAAGTGCGGAGCGCGCGGCAGGATCCGGTCGCGGGCAGCAACGTTTATCTTTCGCTCGACTTCGACCTGCAGCGTCGTGCCGAGCAGTATTTCGTCGAAAATGAATTCGTCGGCGCCGTCGTGGCGCTCGATCCGCGCAACGGCGAAGTCCTCGCCATGGTTTCCTCTCCGGAGTTCAATCCGAACATCTACTCAAAACGATTCACGCCCGATACGTGGAAGCAGATCTCGTCGAATCCGTTCAAAGTCGAGCTGAATCGCGCGATCCAGGGTACGTATTCGCCGGGTTCCGTTTTCAAGGCCGTCATGGCGATCGCCGGATTGGCGGAAGGCGCAATCGGTCCGGGAACGGAATTCTTTTGCGCCGGCAGCGCCCCCTTCTTCGGCCGCCGTTTCCGATGCTGGAAAAGGCAGGGTCACGGCGATCTCTCGGTAACGAACGCGCTGAAAGAGTCATGCGACATCTTCTTTTACAACGTCGGCGCGCGACTCGGCGTCGACAAGATCGCGAAGTGGGCCACCAACCTCGGATTCGGCCAGCTCTCGAAGATTGATCTCGACGGCGAAAAAGCGGGAATCGTCCCATCGACCACCTGGGCCGCGACGAAACAGCATCGCAAGTGGTATCCGAGCGAGACGATTTCCGTCGCCGTTGGCCAGGGCCCACTCATCGTCACTCCGCTGCAGACTGCGGTGATGATGGCCGCGATCTCCAACGGCGGCACGATCTATCGGCCCCATGTCGTGCGCATGATCGAGCGCACGAAACCCGATGGCTCGGTCGAGCGCCTGCAGGTCGCGAGCGAAGTTGTGCGCAAGATGCAGCTGCCGCCGGCTGCCCTCGAAACCACGCGCACCGGTCTGTGGAAAGTCGTCAACGAAGAAGGCGGGACCGCCGGGAACGCGCGTGTCACAGGACTCGACATCAGCGGCAAGACCGGAACCGCGCAGGTGATCGCGCAAAGCGGATGGTTCAGCACAGCAGGCCTCCCGTTCATGCAGCGCGACCATGCCTGGTTCGTTTCGTACGCCACGAAGGACTCGCCGCAAATGGTCGTCGCCATCCTGGTCGAGCATGCCGGACAGCACGGCGGCACGGACGCGGCACCTCTCGCGAAAATGCTGTACGAATCGCGCTTCAAAGGTCAGATCGAAAATGCCAGCATCGATCTGAACAATCCTGAGACTCTGCAGGCAATCCGCGAAGGAAACCTGCCTGTGCCTGGCCAGCAAAAGAAAGCACCCGCGGCGCCGGCAAACTCCAACCTCGGACACTGATGAGTCGCGCGCGCACCCTGTCGGCACTCGACATCAACTTCATCGGAACCGCGATGGCGATCCTCGCGGTCGGATGCCTCCTCATCTACAGCGCCACGTACTTCAGCGATCCGAGCCTCAACCTTCTCCGCAAACAGTTTCTGTGGGTCGCGATTGGCGCAGCGTTGATGCTGCTGTTCATGGTCGTCGACTATCACGTCTTCTTCGACATCGCGCCATTTCTCTACGGCGTCGGCAACGTCCTTCTCATCTATCTGCTGATGTGGGGGAAGGTGACCGCGAACGTGAAGTCGTGGATCCATTTTGGGACCTTTCAGTTCCAGCCATCGGAGTTCATGAAGATCTTCACCGCGCTGATGCTCGCTCGGTATTTTGATCGCCACGAAAGTGCCTACCTCAACGCACGATCGTTCGTGAGAGCGATGGGGATCATCGCGCTGCCGGTCGGCTTGATCATCCTGCAGCCGGACTTCGGAACCGCGGCGACGTTCTTTCCGCTGGTCGCAGTGGCGATGTTCTTTGGCGGAATTCGATGGAAGGTCTGGGTCGCGGCTGCGATCGTGCTGATGATTGCGCTGCCGATCGGATGGACCCTGCTGAAGCCATATCAGAAAGATCGCGTCGTAACGTTTCTGAATCCCGATCGCGACCCGCTCGGCAAGGGTTATCAGGTCACCCAGGCCAAAATCGCGATCGGATCGGGCGGCATCCACGGAAAAGGATTCCGCCAGGGAACGCAGGCCAAGCTCGAGTACCTTCCCGCCCGCCACACCGATTTCATTTTCGCCGTTCTCGGCGAAGAGTGGGGCTTCATCGGCGTCACGATCGTGCTCAGCCTCTACCTCTTCCTGATCATCCAGGCGCTCAACTTTGCGAAGAACGCGCGAGATCGCGGCGGCACATTCCTGTCGATCTGCCTCATCTCGTTTTTCATCTTCCACGTCCTGATCAATGTGTCGATGCAGATCGGCATCCTGCCGACGACCGGAATCCCGCTGCCGCTGATTTCCTATGGCGGCTCGTCGACCATGATGTTTCTGATCGCGATCGGCCTGATGGCCAACGTCGACATGCGCCGTTTCGGGCATGTGTGATGACGAGGCGCGTAGGCGCGGGGCGCGAGGCGCCGGTAGATTTTCGCCTGCGCGAGATGACCTGATCGTTCGCGCAGGCGGAGGAGCACCGTGCGCC
>JALYZI010000219.1 GCA_030948915.1 Acidobacteriota bacterium | reverse complement strand
CCCGGCAGCGCCTTCAACCACCCGCCTAACTCGAGCTGCAGAACGGCGTCCGAAAGACTGGCCACGCTGCGCCCCAGCTTCGTTGCCAGTGCGTCGATGTGCATTGCCTCTTCGCGCGTGAACACCGCCAGCACCTCCTTGAGCGGCGACTCCGGCTCGGGCGCTCCCTGCGTCTCCGACAGACGCAATCCGCCAGGCAACTCCTCGAGAATGTCGTTTGCGTCGTGGACGAGCTTCGCGCCGTACTGAATCAGGCGATGCGTTCCTTCCGATCCTGCGGCGAAGATCGATCCCGGGACCGCGAAGACCTCGCGTCCCTGCTCGGCGGCGGTTCGGGCGGTGATCAGCGATCCGCTGCGGCTGGTGGCTTCGACAATCACCGTCCCGAGCGTGGTTCCTGAGATCACGCGATTGCGAATCGGAAAGTTCGCGGCCAGCGGGGGAGTGCCGGGCGGAAACTCGGTCAGCAGCAGCCCGCGCTCCGCAATGTCGCGCGCCAGCCGCGCGTGCGAACGCGGATACACGAGGTCGATGCCGGTGCCGAGGATGGCGATGGTTTTGGCGGAGGCCTCGAGGGCCGCTTGATGCGACGCGGCGTCGATGCCACGCGCGAGTCCAGACACGATCACCACGCCGGCCGAGACGAGCTGCCGCGCGAGATGGGCAGCGGCATTCATTCCGTATGACGAGGCGCGCCGCGATCCGACCATCGCGACCATCGGCTGCTGCAGAAGCGAGAGGTCGCCGCGATAGAAAAGCGCGAACGGCGGATCGACGATCTCGCGCAGAAGGGGTGGATATTCCGGATCAACGATCGCGACAGCGGCGCTGCGCACCGCCTCGACCTGCCGGCGGAGAGTTTCTGTTCGTAACGGATTCTTTACGATCCCCGCTTGATCGGCGTCGACGGAAAGCAGACCCTGAATGAGCTTCAGCGGCGCATGGCGGCAATCGCCGAACGGTTCAAAGTGCTCTCGCAAGAGACGAATTCGCACAGGTGTGATGCATGGAGACAGCGCATAGGCGATGCAGACATCGCGAGGAAAACCTTCGTCCATGACTCGATTGGTGCCGCAGGCGGGAGCGGTTCTTGTGAAGCTACCAGCGCGCATTATAATTTCGACCGCTTTGATCGCCAAGTCCCGCCCCCAAGGAGATCCCAAAATGACGCGAAAGATGATCCCGGCAGTGGCGCTGATCCTTTTCGCGTCGGCCTGCTCCCATCATCAGGATTTGACGAAACCGGCCACGCAGGACAACTTCGGGGTGCAGATGGCCAGGATGAACCTGTGGCGCGAAGCACTCTTCCGGTTCCAGCGCGCGGTGCAGATCAACCCCGCCGATGCCATGGCGCACAACAACCTGGCGGTGGCGTGGGAAGCCAACGGCGATTTCGAGAAGGCGCGCAAGGAATACCTCGAAGCGCTGAAGCTCGATCGCTCGAACCAATACATTCAGAAAAATTACAGCCGGTACGTCGAGTTCCTGTCGCGGAACCGCAAGCGGCAGCAGAAGGACGTCAAGACCGCTGCCGCGTCCCCGACGCTTCCGCCGGCTGGCGGAACCGCGACTGCCGGCTCTCCGCTGCCGGGGCAGCCGGTGGCCCTCGAGCCCGTGAAGCCGGCGCCGCCGGCCACAGCGCCGCCCCGCGACCTTCCTCCTCAGCCCAAGCCGCCGGCGCCGACGCCGCCGGGAGGTATCCGATGAAGCGAATTGCGTTTGCTGTTCTCTGCGCGTCGATGCCGATCGTCGCGATGGCCGGCGTCCTGGAAGTCAAACTCAAACTCCCGCTCAAGCCGAAGCTGCAGATCACCGGCGACGAGAAAGTCGCCATCGCGCCGTTCGTGATCGCGAACAACGGCGAGAAGAGAAGCGATCGCGCATCGAAAGTCGACGTGCAGTCGGAATTCCAGCGCTATCTGAAAAAGCAGTTGGGCAAGAGTACGAAGCTCAAGATCGTCGACATGCCGCCGACGCGTCTTCCGGGATCCGACATGAAAAGCCTCGAGGCCAACCGCGATTACTGGCGCGACCTCGGCTCCAAGACCGGGGCGGACTTCATCGTCTCCGGCGTCCTCGACTTCGACATCAACGACAAATCGGGGTACAGGACCGAGGAGTATGTGTCGCCCGCGGATGGGAGGACGTATTACCGGCAGGTGCTGGTGGAGACCACCGGATTCGTCTTCGACATCGCCATCGCGGTGTTCAACGCCGACACCGGCGAGAAAATCCTGGAAGACAATTTCCGCGACTTCAAGGAATTCGATCAGCGCAACTACGACGAGATCCTGGGCCTGTTCGAGAACTTGCGCTCGCTCGAGACGCAGCTCGTCGGCATCTTCGTGCCGCAGGAGACGTCGGCTGCACGTTACGTGTTCACTGAATAGTTGTTGGGTTGTCAGGTTGTCGGGTTGTCAGGTTTGT
>JALYZI010000198.1 GCA_030948915.1 Acidobacteriota bacterium | reverse complement strand
GTGGAGGCGATGGACGCGGCGCACGAAGGCGGCGCCGTGAAGATCGGCTTCCTGACGGATGTGCCAAAACAGTAGGCGTCAGGCGTCAGCCGATTTCCTGACGCCCGAGGCCTGACGCCTGACGCCTGAGGCCTGACGCCTGACGCCTGACGCCTGACGCCTAAAACAACGCCATCTGCGCGTATCGCGCGGGGATCAGCGGGTGGGTGGCGCGGCGGCGCACGATATCGAAGATGCCGGTCGCCTCAAACTGCTTCGCGATCGCCAGCTCGAGTTGCAGGCCATTGCGGTGCATCAGCCGGCCTGCCATGTCGCGCACGATCGACTCGTGATTGTTTTTCTCCGACAGATGGATCAGGCAAAGCGTTTTCAGATCGGCGCCGATCATTCTCTGCAGCCCGAGCATCGAATCGTCGTTGGAAAGGTGCCCGAAGCGCGACATGATCCGCCGCTTGAGCGACCACGGATACGTTCCCATCCGCAGCATGTCGAGGTCGTGATTCGATTCGAAAAGGAGGCCGTCGCAGCCGCTGAGATGGCGCTTCACCTGATCATCGACGTAGCCGAGGTCGCTGGCGATGCCGACGCGGGTGCCGTCGCGGGCCTCGATGACGAAACAGGCGGGATCGGTCGCGTCGTGCAGTGTCCTGCAGGCGTGCACATTGAGCTCGCCGATCGGGAAGGTGCTGTTGTTGTTGAAAACGACGACCGGCGTCTCGTTGCGGTCGATCGCGCTGGCGTCGAGCGTTCCGCGGGTCAGATAGATCGGAATCGACAGTTTGCGCGCGAGGCTCTCGGCGCCGCGCATGTGATCGTAATGCTCGTGCGTGACGACGATCGCCTGCAGGTTCGTCAGCTCACGCCCGATCTGCTCGAGCCGCCTGGCCGTCTCGCGGGGCCCAAAGCCGGCGTCGACGAGGATGCTCGTGCCGTCGCTCTCGAAGTAGTACGCATTCCCCGCGCTTCCCGATCCGAGCGGAGCGACGATCATGGATCCATGGTAACGCAGTCTCGCGGTCTCGCGGTCTCGCGGTCCCACCACGCCGAGACCGCGAGACCTCGCAACTCCGCGACCGCGAGTACAATCGCCCGGCCATGCCGATGGAACGTTTTGTCGTCGAAGGGGGACGGCGGCTCGAAGGGTCAATTCGTCCGGGCGGCAACAAGAACGCCGCGCTCCCGATCCTTGCCGCCTGCCTGCTGACCGACGACGCCGTCACGCTGTACAACCTTCCCGACATCCAGGACGTCCGCGTGATGCTCGAGATCATCGAGAAACTCGGCGCGTGCGTCGAACGGCGCGAGAAGAATGTCGTGACCATTCAGGCGAAAGGCGAAGTGGGCCCGACGCCCGACTCGCAGCTATCGAAAAAAATTCGCGCATCGATCCTGCTCGCTGGACCACTGCTCGCCCGCTGCGGCTCGGCCAATATCACGAAGCCGGGCGGCGATGTCATCGGACGCCGCCGCATCGACACCCACCTGCTGGCCCTCGAATCCCTCGGCGCCCAGATCGAAGTCTCGGCGCACGAATACCGGATGAGCGCGCAAGCGCTCAGAGGAAAGAAGATCTTTCTCGATGAAGCGTCGGTCACCGCGACGGAAAACGCAGTGATGGCCGCCGTTCTCGCAGACGGCGACACGCTGATTTACAACGCCGCAGCCGAGCCGCACGTCCAGGATCTGTGCCGATTTCTCAACGCACTCGGTGCGCGAATCGAAGGCATCGCGACGAACTCGCTGGCCATCCGCGGCGTCGAAACTCTACGGGGTGGAGAGTTCACCATCCCGAGCGATCACATCGAAGTCGGCTCGTACATCGGCCTGGCCGCCGTCACTCGCAGCGAGCTTCTGATCGAGGACGCGGTCCCCGAACATCTCTACGCCGTCCGCCTCATGCTGGAAAAACTCGGCGTGGATCTGGTAGTCGAGGGAAAAAACGTTCGCGTGCCGAAAGATCAGGAGCTCCGCATCCGCTACGACATCGGCGCGGCGGTTCCGAAGATCGACGACGGACCGTGGCCTCTGTTTCCCGCCGATCTGCTTTCGATCATGGTCGTCCTCGCCACGCAGGCGGATGGGACGGTGATGATCTTCGAGAAGATGTTCGAGTCGCGCCTCTTCTTTACCGACAAGCTCGTGTCGATGGGCGCGCGCATCATCCTGTGCGATCCGCACCGGGCGATCATCGTCGGCGGAAACCGCCTCACCGGTGCGGAGATCTCCAGTCCCGACATTCGCGCCGGCATGGCGTTGCTGCTGGCGGCGCTGTGCGCGAAGGGCGAGAGCGTGATCCACAACGTTCATCAAATCGATCGCGGCTACGAGCGGATCGAGGAGCGCTTGAACCCACTCGGCGCGCAGATCGTTCGAGAACGCGACGAGTGATAGCGTTTCGGCTTCCACGCGATCGCAAACTCACCATCGACCGCCCGCCCGGCGTCATGGCCGTTCTCAACATCACACCCGATTCCTTTTCCGACGGCGGCGTCCATTTCGATCACGCCAAAGCCGTCCACGCCGCGCTGCAGATGGAGGAGGACGGCGCGCTGGTGATCGACATCGGCGGCGAGTCGACGCGCCCCGGTTCGGAACCGATCGCGGCCGAGGTCGAAATCGATCGCGTCCTTCCCGTCATCCGGCAAATCCGCCAGCGCAGCGACATCGCGATTTCCATCGACACCCGCAAAGCGGCAGTGGCGGAAGAGGCGATCGCGGCCGGGGCGGACATGATCAACGACGTGAGCGCTCTCCGCTATTCGGCCGGCATGCCCGCGATGGCCGCCCGGTTGAAGGTGCCGGTCATCCTCATGCACATGCGCGGCGAGCCGCAGACGATGCAGAAGAACATTCAATATGATGACGTCGTGAGCGAGGTCGGGAGTGAGCTGACTGCTTTCCGCGACGACGCAATTGCCGCCGGCATCGAAGCCTCGCAGATCCTGATCGACCCCGGGATCGGCTTCGGCAAGACCTTCGATCACAACCTCGAGATCCTCGCGCGGGCAAGCGAGCTCACGCCGATCGCACCGCTCGTGATTGGCGCATCGCGAAAGGGATTCATCGGACATCTCACCGGCCGCGACTCCGGACCCGACCGCGCGATGGGCTCGCTGGCCGCCGTCGCAGCGGCGCATCGCGGCGGCGCGGCGCTCGTTCGCGTTCACGACGTGCGCGAGACGATCGACTTTCTCAAGGTGCTGATCGCAATCGCGGAGAAAGAGCGATGAGTGGACGGTTGCCGGTGACCGGTGTCCCACGCACTTTCGTTCCACGAACGGCCACCGGCCACCGGCCACCGGCCACCGCGCGGAGTCGCCAGTGACCTGGTTCGACCGCCTCATCTCGCTGCACTTCACGTGGCGCGATGCCGTCGACGTCATCGTGGTCGCCTTCATCATCTACAACATCCTGGCGCTCATCCGCGGGACGCGCGCGATGCAGATCTCGATCGGACTGGTTGTTCTGGCAAGCACGTTCTTCGTGGCGCGCGCCTTCGATCTTCCGGCGCTGGAAGCCATTTCGCGCGAAATACTGTTCTATTTACCATTCGCAATCATCGTTCTGTTTCAACACGAGATCCGGCGCGCGCTGGCGCGGATGGGGACCAATCCGCTGCTGGCATTTTTCACACGCGGCGCCGTCATCGGGGCGTTCGAGCCCATCGCGCAGGCGACGGAGGTCCTGGCGGCCAAGAGAATCGGCGCGCTCATCGCAATGGAGCGCACGCAGAGCCTGCGCATGTACGCCGAGACCGCCAAACCGCTGGATGCCATCGTCAGCGCCGACCTTCTGGTCAGCCTCTTCACGCCCGGTGGCCCGCTGCATGACGGAGCCGCAATCATTCACGGCAATCGCGTTCTGGCCGCCGGCGCATTTCTTCCTCTCACCGCCTCGACCGATCCCAATCTCGCCCACGGCACCCGCCACCGCGCCGCCCTCGGCCTCAGCGAGGAAAGCGACGCGCTCGTCATCGTGATCTCGGAAGAAAACGGATCGATCGCCGCCGCCAGCGAGGGAACACTCCACGAGAACCTCGATCGCAATGCGCTCATCGGTCTGATGCACGAACGCCTGCGTGGAGCGGCGGCATGAACGGCTGGTTCTCAAATCTGCCGCTGAAAGTTCTGTCGCTGTTCCTGGCCTTCACCGTCTGGTTCGTCGTTTCCGCGCCGCGACGCGAAAGCGTTTCCGAGCGCGCATTCGCGGTGCCGTTGTCGCTGGTCGGCATGCCGCGCGATCTGGTGATCACGACACCAGTTCCGGACATCGTCAGCGTCCGCCTCCTCGGCCGCATTTCCGATCTTCGTTCGCTCTCTTCGCAAAATCTGGAGGTTCCGCTCGATTTGCGGACTGTGGTTGCCGGCGACATCACGATCACGATCCGGCCGCAGTCGATCAACGTCCCGCCGCAGGTCGAAGTGGCCTCGATCGATCCGAACAAAGTACGTTTTCGCGTCGAACGCATGCGCCAGAAGATCGTGCCGATTCGCGCTTTTCTCGTCGGGGCTCCTCCGACCGGACATACAGTCGGCGACGCGACGGTCTCGCCCGACCACGCGCTCGTTTCCGGTCCGGCGTCGCAGATCCGCAATCTCAGCGAAGTCGCGACCGAGCGCATCATCATGACCGGCCGCACCGAGACGTTCTCGCAGAGTGTTGGTCTGGTTTCGGATTCGTCGCTGATCCGAATCATCGATCCGCTGGTGGCGCAGGTCACTGTTCCGCTGAGCGAGGAGATCGGTCCGAGTCATCCCGAGCCGGAACCGAAAAAGAAATCGCAATGAGAGTCCTCTTCGGCACCGACGGCATCCGCGGCAAGGCAGCGCAATATCCGTTCGATCCGCCCACGATGTTCGCCCTCGGCGAAGCGCTCGCGCATCGCTTCCGGCGCGTCATCATGGGAATGGACACTCGCGAATCGGGCCCTGACATCGCCCGCGCGCTTTCGGCGGGAATCGTTGCCGGCGGAGGGGATGCGCGCTACATCGGCATCATCACCACGCCCGGCGTCGCGTACCTCTGCCGCACCTCGGATGCCGAGGCCGGTATCTCGATCTCGGCATCCCACAATCCCTACGACGACAACGGCGTGAAGATCTTCGGCCATGACGGAATGAAGATTCCCGATGGGCACGAAGAAGAAATCGAAGATCAGTTGCGAGCGATCCGTCGTGACGACGTGACGGTTCCGAAAATCGAGTTGCGCGAGAATCACGCGCTCATCAGGAAATACGAAGATTTTCTCGTCAGCGGCGTCGCTCCCAACGCGCTGCGCGGAATGAATGTCGTGCTCGATGCCGGCAACGGCGCGGCATACCAGATCGCGCCGGAAGTCTTTCGCCGCGTTGGTGCGAACGTCAGCGTCATCAACGATCAACCGAATGGCCGCAACATCAACGAGAACGCCGGCGCGCTTTATCCGGAAGGCCTCGGGAAAGTCGTCGTCCGGCAGAAGGCGCATTTCGGCGTGGCGTTCGACGGTGATGCCGATCGCGCGATCTTCGTCGACGACGCCGGCCATGTGCGCGATGGCGACGAAATCATTTATCTCTGGGCGCAGAATTTCAAACGCAAAGGCAAACTCGCCGGCAACTGCGTGGTGACGACGGTGATGTCCAACTTCGGATTCGAGCGACAACTCGAAGAGGACGGCATCGAGCTCTGTCGCGCGCAGGTCGGCGATAAATACGTGCTCGAGATGATGCTCGCCAAGAAGGCCATCATCGGCGGCGAGCAATCGGGACACATCATCGATCTCACCGTCCACACGACTGGCGACGGAATCCATACCGCGCTGGTCTTCGGCGAGCTGCTGGCGGAATCGCATCAGCCATTCTCGGAGCGGCGCACCTTCGATCCGATGCCGCAGATTCTGCTCAATCAGAAAGTCGGAAAAAAACCGCCGCTCGATTCCCTCCCGAAATACCAGGCCGCGCTCACCGCGGCCGAGCGCGATCTCGACGGATCCGGCCGGATCCTGGTCCGCTATTCGGGAACTGAGGACAAAGTCAGGGTGATGGTTGAAGGTCAGAACGAGGCCAAGATCAAAAAGATCGCCGAAGACCTTCGGGCCACGCTCCAACGAGAAATCGGCTGACCGCTGGCGTTAGGCTGCGCTGGCCGCTATACTGCGCGCCATTCTTTTGAACGATGGCTAAGGTGCAGGGGAAGAAAACCGCCGCTCGCGCCCGTAAGCGCCCTGTTAAGAAGGCGTTACGGCGACCAGCGCGAACCAAGAGCGCCCCTCGGCGGCCCGCGAAGAAGGCCGCAGCGCCAAAACGGAAGGCCGCGAAGCCTCCGAAACCGGCCGCCCGGCCAAAAACGGTCGCCAAGCCGGCTCCGGCGCCGCCCAAAGTCGCCGTCAGGCCGGTTGCCGCGCCGCCCCGGCCTGCACCTGAAAAGAAGCGCGCTCGGCGCCCTCGCACGCGCGTTTCCTCTGGAGGCGCGGTCTCGGCGACATGGTTTACCCAGGGTGAGAAACCGCGACCGTCGTCATTTATCCCTGCTCCTCCGCGCGCGGAGGCACCGTCATTGGTGGCGGCTCCGCCGGCGTCATCGGATCGACTCGTCGCAAGCCACGAGCTCACGGAATTCGCCGTGCGCACCGTTCCGGTCCGTGTGGATGTGGAAGCGGGTGGCGGACGCATTTTTCTGGCGGCGAATCCGGACGATGCGGTCCTCAAAGTCGGCGAAGGCATCGAGTGGGATTTTCGTTATGTCGCCGGCGCCGACGTCACGGTCGACGAGTTGTTGATCGAGTTCGAGAAGCCGTCGCCGTTTCCGCAGTCGACATTCAAATCGCGTCGCCCGGGAACTGCGCGGCCGCATCGCCAGTTGTCGGGGCCCGTCAACAAGAACGCGGCGGGAAAACGCATTCGCTACACCATCCGCGCGATCAACTCCTTCAAAACGGAGATGGCGAACGCGCGCTCGTGGGTGACCGTCACGGCCTAACCGTGCCAGCCAGAAAGAAAGCGGCGATGCCGAAGTGGCAGCCCGCACCGCAGGAGTTGATCGATGCCTTCGATGCTGCGCTGCCGAAGGACGTCGAGCGCCGCAAGATGTTCGGTTATCCGGCAGCGTTTGCGAACGGCAACATGGCCGCCGGACTCTATCGCGATGATCTCGTGCTGAAACTCGACGAGAAGGATCGCGACTCGCTGCTGAAAGGGGGAGGCAAACCGTTCGTGGTGATGGGCCGGACGATGGGCGCATTTGTCGTAGCACCATCGAATTTCCGCGAAAAGCCCGCGGAGTTGAAGAAGTGGCTCGCACGATCGATCGCGTTCGCCGCGAGCCTGCCCCCGAAAACGAAAAAGAAAACGAAAAAGAAATAGGAGACAACATGGTGAAGGTGGGACTGTTCGTTCGCCTGGAAGCAAAACCAGGAAAAGAGAAGGAAGTGGAGAGTTTTCTGAAGAGCGGCCGCGCCCTCGTCGACCAGGAACCGGCAACCACTGCTTGGTTCGCAATCCGCCTCGGCCCGTCGACGTTTGGGATCTTCGATGTGTTCGCCGACGATTCCGGTCGTCAGGCGCACCTCTCGGGCGCGGTTGCAAAAGCGCTGATGGCCAAAGCCTCGGAGCTGTTCTCGAAGCCTCCGGTGATCGAGAAGGCCGACGTGCTCGCGGCGAAATTGCGCGAGTGATTTGTTGAGACGGTGCGACTTCGCAGCCTAACCCTCGGTAGATAGGCCGGCCAGCAGCCACTTCAACTCTCGATTCCTGGAGAAAAGGTGAACAGCAAGTCGTCGGCCGTCTAATGGCCGGGCTTACTATCGAACACTGCCTTACCAGTCTCGAAGTCCGCGGGCACGGAAATGTGATCGTGCACGATGAGCCATTTGCCATTGATCTTGCGTAGACCGCTGGTGGCGCGAATCCAAACCTCCGATTTTTGGCCGCCCTTCAGCGTTCCGCTGACAAGCTCGAGAGCGTGAATAAACGCGATGCGACTGCTCGCGACGATTTTCAAGTCCCGAAACTCGCACGTAATTGGTCCGTCGTACGCGCCGAGGAACGCCTCGTAATTTTTCCGATAAGCATCTGACCCGACAACGTCGAGTGGCGGGACGACGTCATACGCGACCAGATCGTTTCCTTTGACGTAATACGACATGATCTTGTCGACGTCCTTCGCCCGAAAAGCCTTGTTCCAGCCGTCCAGCATTTTCCGGATCTCGGCTTCCTCGTTCGCGCCACGCGCTTCAGGAAGCGACGCAGCCGCGATACAGGCCACGGACAACAGCACGAACAGTTTCTTCATACATCCTCCTTGTTAGGCCGTCCGCCGCTCGCCCACCGCGTGCTGCTCCTGCAGTGCGGCGATCGTGTGCAGTCCTTCGCGCAGTGAGCGGATTCCTTCGACACAGGCCGCCGCGGCCGACAAGGTCGTGATACACGCGATCCCATGCTGCAGCGCGGTCCGTCGGATGTAGGTGTCGTCGTAAAACGACTTGCGTCCCAGTGGCGTGTTGATCACCAGCGTGATCTCGCCGTTGATCATGCGATCGGCGACGTTGGGCCGTTCGTTCTCGTGAATTTTCCATACCTGCTGCGCCTTGACGCCGTTCTTCTCGAGAAACTCGCGCGTACCGGCCGTCGCGACAATCTTGAAGCCGAGCGTGGTGAGATCCTTCGCGAGCGTGACGACCACCGGACGCTTGTCGTTGTCGTTGACCGACAGGAAGGCCGTGCCATGCAACGGCAGATTCGTGCCGGCGCCCAGAAGGGCTTTTGCGTAGGCTTCGCCAAAGCTGCGCGAGCTTCCCATCACCTCGCCGGTCGATTTCATTTCCGGTCCGAGGACGCTGTCTTCGCGCGGGAAGCGATTGAACGGGAACACCGGCGCTTTGACAAAGTACTGCTGCACGTACGGCTCGTGCGTCAGGCCTAACTCCCGCAGCGTCTTGCCGGCCATGACTTTGGCAGCCAGCTTCGCAAATGGAATCCCGGTGGCCTTCGAAACATACGGCACCGTCCGCGAGGCGCGCGGATTCACTTCCAGCACGTACAGTTCGCCGTGCACGATCGCGTATTGCACGTTCATCAGGCCGATGACTTTCAACGCTTTCGCGAGCTCCACTGTCCGGCGCCGAATGCGATCCTGCTCGCGATGGCCGATGATGTACGGAGGAATCACGGCGGTTGAATCGCCGGAGTGGATGCCCGCTTCCTCGATGTGCTCCATCACGCCGGCGATCACGACGTCCTGGCCGTCGCAGATCGCGTCAACATCGAGCTCGATCGCGTCTTCGAGAAAACGATCGATGAGAACGGGATGTCCGGGCGCGGCCTCCATCGCGTAGCCGATGTACTCGCGCAACGTCGATTCGTCGTACACGATCGCCATCGCCCGCCCGCCTAACACGTACGACGGCCGCACGACCACCGGAAATCCAATCTTCTGCGCCACGGCGATCGCATCCGCCTCGGTCATCGCCGATCCGTGCTCGGGAACGAGAATGTTGTGCTGGCGCGCGAGCGTACCGAATCGCTCGCGGTCCTCGGCGATGTCGATCGATTCGACCGACGTTCCCCACATCGGCACGCCGGCGTCAGCCAGCGCCTTCGCAAGCTTCAGCGGAGTCTGTCCGCCGAACTGCACGATCACACCCTCCGGTTTCTCCAGGTCGACGATCTCGAGAACATCCTCGAGCGTCAGCGGCTCGAAGTAGAGACGATCGGATGTGTCGTAGTCGGTGGAGACCGTCTCCGGATTGCAGTTGACCATGATGGTCTCGAATCCGATTTCGCGCAGCGCGAACGACGCGTGCACGCAGCATGTATCGAACTCGATGCCCTGGCCGATGCGATTCGGCCCCGATCCGAGGATCATGACTTTGCGGCGCGAGGTGGGGTTCGCCTCGTTCTCGCGCTCGTAGGTCGAGTAGAGATACGGCGTGGACGCTTCGAACTCCGCCGCGCACGTGTCGACGCGTTTGTAGACCGGGCGGATCCCGTGTCGATGGCGCTCTTCGCGCACTTCGCGCTCGGTGGTTCCCGCCAGCCTCGCGATCTGCACATCGGAGAATCCGTTGCGCTTCATGTGTGGCACCGGCAGTCTTGCCTGTGCCTGCTGTTCGATCTCGATGATTTCGCGCATCTCGCGCAGGAACCACGGATCGACAAACGACAGCGCATGGATTTCTTCGACGCTCATGCCGCTGCGCAGCGCGTCGCCGATCGCGAAGACGCGTTCGGGCCCCGGCGTTCGCAGAAGCTCCGGCAGTTTCTCGGCCGGCGTGTTGCGCGTCTCGAGTCCATGCATTCCGATCTCGAGCGAGCGCAGACCTTTCTGCAGCGCCTCGTTGAATGTGCGGCCGATGGCCATCGCCTCGCCGACCGATTGCATCGACAGGCCGAGGACTGGAGGCGTTTTGCGGAATTTCTCGAAGGTGAAACGCGGAATCTTCACCACCACGTAGTCAATCGACGGCTCGAACGACGCCGGCGTCTTGCGCGTGATGTCGTTGGGAATCTCGTCGAGCGTGTAGCCCGCGGCCAGCTTCGCCGCAAACTTTGCGATCGGGAATCCGGTGGCCTTAGACGCCAGGGCCGACGAGCGCGAGACGCGTGGATTCATCTCGATCGCGAGCCGCCGCCCGGTGGTCGGATGCACGGCGAACTGAATGTTCGATCCGCCGGTCTCGACGCCGATCGCGCGGATGATGCGCTTGGCTTCGTCGCGCATGGCCTGGTATTCGTCGTTGGTGAGCGTCTGCTGCGGCGCGACCGTGATCGAGTCGCCGGTGTGCACGCCCATCGCATCGAGATTCTCGATCGAGCAGACGATGATCACGTTGTCGGCTTTGTCGCGCATGACCTCCAGCTCGAATTCTTTCCAGCCGAGGACCGATTCTTCGACGAGGATACGGTGGACGGGAGAGATTTCGATTCCATGCGACGCGACGCTGCGCAGCTCTTCGACGTTGTACGCGATGCCGCCGCCCGACCCGCCCAGCGTGAACGAGGGCCGCAGCACGATCGGATAGCCGATGCGCGTTGCAATCTGCTCGGCTTCCTCGACCGTGCCGGCGTAACCGGAGCGCGGGACCTCGACGCCGATCCGCATCATGCATTCTTTGAAGAGCTGGCGGTCTTCGGCGGTCTTGATCGCGTCGTAATTCGCGCCGATCAACTCGACGCCGTGCTTTTGCAGGATGCCCGCTTCCCAGAGTGCGCTCGCGAGGTTGATGCCGGTCTGGCCGCCGACCGTCGGAAGCAGCGCATCGGGCTTCTCGCGCTCGATGATCTTCTCGAGCGTCTCGACTGTCAGCGGCTCGATGTAGGTGCGGTCGGCAAACTCCGGGTCGGTCATGATCGTGGCCGGGTTCGAATTCACCAGCACGATCCGGTAGCCTTCCTCCTTGAGCGCTTTGCAGGCCTGGGTGCCGGAGTAGTCGAACTCGCACCCCTGCCCGATGACGATGGGCCCCGAACCGATGATCATGATCGATTTGATGTCGGTTCTTTTGGGCACGCCGCCGCGATAATAGCAGGCCAAAACAGTCCTGAGTGCTGAGTCCTGAGTCCTGAGTGGGCGGGCGGGCTCAGGACTCAGGACTCAGGACTCAG
>JALYZI010000187.1 GCA_030948915.1 Acidobacteriota bacterium | reverse complement strand
GTCCTGAGTCCTGAGTGGGCGGACTCAGGACTCAGGACTCAGGACTCAGGACTCAGGACTTCTATGTCAATTATTGAAGCGATTGTTCTCGGACTCGTACAAGGCCTTACGGAGTTCATCCCCGTTTCTTCGACGGCCCATCTCCTGATCGTTCCCATGCTTCTCGGGTGGGGCGATCCGGGAGCGGCGGCTTCGGCGGTGATTCAGTTCGGCACGTGGATCGCGGCCATCATCTACTTCGCTCGCGACATTTTCCGGCTGATCGCCGGCTTCTTTCGCGGGCTGATCTCACGGCGGCCGCTCGCCGATACCGATTCGCGCGAAGCGTGGCTGGTCATCATCGGCACGATCCCGATCATGATTCTCGGCCTGGCGCTGAAGAAACACATCGAATCGACGTTTCGAGGACTGTGGGTCGTGACCACGATGGTGATCGTCGTTGCGATTCTGCTCGAGCTCGCAGAGATGTACGCGCGGCGACGGCAGCTTCGCACGTTCGAACAATTGAACGTCACCGACGCTGTCGCGATCGGCTTCGGGCAGTGTCTTGCGCTCATTCCCGGCTCCTCGCGCAGTGGCTCGACGATCATGGCCGCTCTTTTTCGCGGAGTCGACCGTTCCACCGCGGCGCGTTATTCGTTCCTGCTCAGCATTCCGGCAGTCGGTGCGGCCGGATTCCTCGAGCTCTTCAAAGAACGTCATCACCTCGGCGAGCTGGGATGGACGTCGATCATCGTCGCGATCGTCGTGGCATTCATCTCGGGCTATGCGTCGATCTGGTTTCTGCTTCGCTACCTCAAGACGCACACTACGTCGATCTTCGTTTACTACCGGCTCGCGCTCGGTGTCGTGATGATTGCGCTGCTGTTAACCGGCGTTCTTCACTGACGTTCAGTCGCTGAGCACTTGGATTTCCGGCAGGTTGCGGTAACGCTCGGCGTAATCGAGTCCGTATCCGATGACGAATTTCGGATCGATCGAGAAGCCGACGTAATCCGCGCGGAATTCGACTTTGCGCGCCGCCGGCTTGTCGAGAAACGTCGCGGTGCGCAGCATCGACGCGCCGCGGCTTTCGATGTAGCGGAAGACTTCGCGCATCGATAGTCCGCTGTCGATGATGTCTTCCACGATCAGCACCGCTCGGCCGTGCATGTCGAGCTGCGGCTCCTTCAGCACGGTCACGACGCCGGACGAATACTTCTCGTTTCCGTACGACGAGATCTGAATGAAATCGAGCGCGATGTCGAGCTGGATGTGGCGCATCAGATCGGCGCAGAAGAACATCGCGCCTTTCAGGACGCACAGCGCAATAGGGTTTGTACCTGAGTAATCGTCAGTTATCTGACGTCCCATCTCGGCGACGCGCCGGTCAATCTGCTCTTTCGTGATCAACGTCACTTGGGCCATGTATGGGAAAATTCTAACATCCTGATTTCCGAACAACATGATGACAGTGGCTGAGATCGGACTGCTCCGGGGCCGCTATGTGCGGCTGTCCGATCGATTCAAATCGATCTGGACCTATCACCAGTTCGCGTCCGGTGTCTTCAAAAGCCTCGTTCAATCGCCGCTGCCGTATCACATCGACTTTCAGAGTACCTACGATCGCATCCGCGCCGCCAACGCGAATCTGCACGCTTCGCAGAATCAGGAGGCTGCTTCTGCTCTTGGTCTTTGCGAGCTCGGGCTCGATCGCATCACGACGCAGCTGGTGCGCGCCGACGACCAGGTCAGCGCGTCTTCCCTCCGCCGCTTTTTCGAGAAGTTGAAGCGGCAGGACGAGGGGATCATTCAGTATCTGATCAAGTTTTATCTCTACGCCGACGCCGTCGAAGGCGACCGGCGCGATAAAGTCGATTTTCTATTCACGCGGATCGGCGAGGAATTCAGTGCCGAAAGGGACGTATTCGCATCGCGCAGCTCGCTCGAGTTTCGCGAGCAGATCATCGGCCTGGTGGCGCTGTTGCGGATACCCGAGGCGCCGCAGGAGGAAGTCGTCCGGCTGATGCGCGCCATTCGCGGCATTCGCGACGACATCCAATCGGCGGATGCATTCGAAGAGCTCACCGAGCGCAATCTCCTCAAGAACGCACGCCTGTTCAAGCACCGCCTCGGGCATCTCTACTTTCAGCCCGACATCCTCATGTCGATCGTCGAGCTCAACGTCACGACCAAGAACAAGTTCCTGCGGTTGTACGCCGAGGAGGAGGAGAGGATCGTCGACGACGCGCAGAAGTTGATCGAGCACGGGCCGGCGATCGAGCGCAACTTCGGGTACACCAATCCGGAGCTCGTCGAAGAGATCTCGCGCTTTCGCGAATTCAAGCAGCGCTTCGATGTCTCGCGCTCGGCGTCCAACGTCAAGCATGACGTGATTACGCATCTGAAGCAGAGCATGACGAACATCCTCACGCAGCTCGACCGCGGCCTGGGCGGCGACGACACCGAGGGCTCCGATCTGCCGTTTTCGTTTTTCAGCGAGGCCGAGCGGGTGGAGAACATCACCAGCCGCTTCGCCGATCCGCTTCTGCATCCTTTCCTGATGCAGATCGCCGAGGCGATCGACGTCGCCGATCCTTCGGTGATGCCGGAAGAAGTCGCCGAGTTTCCCAACATCAAAGAGCTGCGGCTGGAGCCGTGGGAGATCGCCGGCTACCAGAAATTGTTCGAGCGGCGCGCCCCCGAAACGGAAGAAGACAACGAGGAGCTCTGGATTCTTTACATGCGCGCGGCGGCGTTGCGTCTCAAGGTCGATGTCGAGGCAACCATGCTGGCGGCGTCGATCGGGGCCGGCGTTTTGCCGGAGCCGGAATTGCTCGCAGCCGCGAAATCGAGCCTCGATTGCGGCAAGGAGCTCGACGAACAGTTCAACGGTTTCCTTCACGAGGCCGTCTACTACTCGAATCCGAAAATCCTGCATCAGCTTTACCGATCGCGTTTCCGTCTTCTGCGCGGGTTCAGCGGCCTGTGGTTGATCTACGATCGCGGCGGCCAGCCGGCAGGCGTATAGAATCGCCGGCCGTGAAGATCTACAACTTCCTCGAAGAGGGACCGCGACCCTCGAAGATCGTGGCCGTCGGCCGCAACTACGCCGAGCACGCGAAAGAGCTCGGCAACGAAGCGCCTTCGGAACCCATCATTTTTCTCAAGCCGCCGTCCGCGCTCCTTCCGCACGAAGGCAGGATCGTGAGGCCGCCGCAGTCGCAGCGCGTCGACTTCGAGGGCGAGCTTGCCATGGTGATCGGAAAGCGCGCGCGCAACGTCAAAGCCGACCGCTGGCGCGATTTCGTTCGCGGATTCACCTGCGCGAACGACGTGACCGCGCGTGACCTCCAGAAAAAAGACGTGCAGTTCACGCGCGGCAAAGGCTTCGATACGTTCTGCCCGCTCGGTCCGCACATCGAGACCGATCTCGATCCTGCGAACCTCTCGCTCGTCACGCGTGTCAACGGCGAGATAAAACAGAACGGCCGCACGAGCATGATGATTTTTCCGTGCGCGTTCATCGTCGAGTTCATCACTGGCGTGATGACCCTCGAGCCGGGAGACGTCATCCTGACCGGCACACCGTCAGGCGTCGGCCCGCTGCAATCGGGCGACACGGTGGAAGTCGAGATCGAAGGCATCGGCACGCTGCGCAACCATGTTGCGTGACGCGCTGTTTGCGCAGTTTCCAGGATTGATACATTTGCCTCGCGGAACGATGGTCATCGGCGGCGCTGTCCGCGATCTCTTTCTCGACATCGTCCCGCTCGACGTCGATGTCGAATGCGACGACCCGCTCGCGTGCGCCTCGTCGCTTGGCAAAGTCATCGCGTTAGGCCGCGGAGAGCTCACCGTGTATCGGGTGGTCGTGAGCGGCCGCGTCTACGACTTCTCCGGCAAGACTGACCTCGGCCGCCGCGATTTCACGATCAACGCGATCGCGATGGATCTAACCTCCGGCGAGCTTCGCGATCCGCACGCAGGGCAGGAGGACATCCGCCGGCGCGTTGTGCGCATGATCGCGCCGCAGAATCTCGACGACGATCCGCTGCGCATGCTTCGCGGCGTGCGCCTGGCGGTGCGATTCGATTTCACGATCGACGGCGCGACGGTCGCTGCGATCCGTCATCGTGCCGGCCGAATCACGACGGTCGCGGCGGAGCGCGTCACCTACGAGTTGCACGTGACGTTCTCCGCTGGACGATTTCGCAAAGCGCTGCAGCTTCTCAACGAAACGGCTCTCGACGAGGCGCTCTTCGGTTTCCAGGTCGATCCGAATCGTTTTCAGGACGACGGCATCTCACTGGCTGCGTCGTACGCATTGCTGCTCGGGAATGCGGCGACATTCGCAGAGCGATGGAAGTGGAGTGACGCCTTGCTGCGTGACGTGCTGACGTTGCAGCGGCTGATGCGCGATCCGAATCCGATCGCTCTTTACGACGCCGGAGAAAAGGTCGCTCGACAACTACCGTTGCAGGTGGAGATGCCCGATTTCACCATCACGCCTCTTCTCAACGGCCACGAAATCGGATCCCTGACCGGACTGGAAGGCCCGCGGCTCGGCGCGATCAAGCGCGCCTTGCTCGAGGCGCAAATTCGCGGCGAGGTCCGCACGCGTAACGACGCCGAGCGATTTCTTCATGATCACCTGCCGTGATCGTTCATCACATCGACCCCGTCATCGGTGAGGCCGGCGGCGTCTATCTCTGGTTTTACGGACTCAGTTACACCCTCGGCTTCTTCGAGGTCTTCCTCTGGTTCCGCAGCCAGCGCCGTCGCCTCGGTTTCTCGATGGCCGAGGTTTATGACATCAGCATTTTGCTGGCGGGATGCGTCGTCCTCGGCGGCCGCACGGTCGAAGTGATCTTCTACGAATGGCCGTACTACTCGCAGCATCCCGCGCAGATTCCGTGGATCTGGCTCGGCGGCATGAGCACGCACGGCCTCCTTCTCGGCGGCGCGATCGGAACCGCGATTTTCTGCCGCGTCCATCGCCGGCCGTTTCTCACGATTGCGGATGAGCTGGTGATTCCCGGAGCGTTTCTGATGGGCGTCGGCCGGATCGGCAATTTCATCGACGGACAGATCGTCGGCGGCGTGACTTCGATGCCGTGGGGCGTGAAGTTTCCCGACGCCGATGGTTTTCGGCATCCGGTTGTCATCTACGACGCGATCAAGAACCTGCTGCTCGTTCCGGTGCTGATCTGGATTCGCAGACGCAATCCGAAGCCGGGGGTTGTTCTCGCGAATTTCATTTTCTGGTACGCGTTCCTGCGGATCTTCGTGGATGTTTTCCGCGAGTATCCAACGCGCCTCTTCGGTCTGGCGACCGGACAGAGTCTGAATCTGTTCATGAGCGCATTGGGACTAGTTCTGTGGATCTGGTTCGCGAAATACCGAGGCCCCTCTCGCACCGGGAGAGCGAAGGTGCCGGGTGAGGGGCGTCTATGGCCGCGAAGAGTGGCCTTCGCCGTAATTCTTGCCCTCTGCCTGACGATGCCGAGCGATTGGACGCAGGACGTTCCGAAGCGCTATGGCAAGCGCCATCCGGCACTGCATTACTCGAAAATTTATCCGCCGGTCAGTGAGTGAGCGTGACGTGCAGTTCGCCGACGGTCGTGTGAAGATTGATCCGCGAGCGTCCACCGGCGTTGATGAAGTGCGTGCTGCCGGGCAGGATGCCTTCATGATCTTCGCGATCGATTCCGAAGTCCGTATGCACTTCGCCGATGCGCACCGACGCGTTCAGCTCGCGCACCGACGCTCGCGGCACGCGCACGTGGATCTCACCGGCGCGCAGATCGGCATTGAGATTTCCGAAGTCGCCTTCGAGTGAGAGCTCGCCGTAGCGCGTCTCGATCTCGACGTCCATGCCGCGCGGCACTTCGACCGTGATGCGGTAGTTCGAATGCCAGCTTCGCGCGCTCCAGCTATGCGCGTTCGGTCCGTAGCTGCGGCGGATGAGCGCCTCGGCGCCGTTCGTGAAAATCTCGGCGCCGACGTCGTCGACGATGCGCTGCGCTTTTTCGCGCTGGCGGTAGCCGTCGTATTCGCGATGAACCTGGCCTGAAATGGCGATGCGATCGCTCGACGAGTTGCGCAGACTGACTTCACCCGCCGGGATATCGATGATCACGCGACGAATGCCCTCACGCGAAATCGACGTCGAGAATGGGTGCGTGACCTCTTCGTCAGCGGACGCCGCTCCCGCGATCAAAACCACTGCCGACAGAAGTAGCGCCGTTCGCATGATTCGTACTTTACGTCGCCGAGCGCGAAAGGTTCATCGTCCACTGTGTCCAGCGATCGGCGAGCACCGCGCCGCGGTTCGGATCGCGAACGAGTGGCTTCAGAGTCGCGATGCGATCCTTCGGCCTTGGGTGTGTGGCAGTCAGCTGCTTGAGCGCCGAAGTTCCTTCCATTTTTTCCAGCGCGGCGAGGAACGTGAGCAACTCGCCGGCGCGGTAACCCGCGGCATCCGCGAGCTCGAACCCGATGCGATCGGCCTCCGCCTCATCGGAACGGCTCAATCCTGTGGTGAAGAGCTTGTCAAACGCGATCTTCCCGATCTTGTTCGCGTAGTCGTCGTTGAGCCATTGCGCGCCGGCGGATGATTCCTGCGCCAGCGTCAAGGAAGCGCTCATGAGGTTGCTGCGCTTGATCTCTTTGAGGATGTGCTTTTGCGTCACGTGAGCGATTTCGTGACCGAGAACGCCCGCCAGCTCCGCTTCGGACGTCATTAGCTTGAGCGCTCCGGTCGTGATGAAGATGAAACCGCCCGGCGTCGAGAACGCATTCACGATCGGCGTGTCGATGACTGCGAAGTGCCACTCCAGCGTCGGACGCGCGCTGTAGGCCGCAACGGTGTTGCCGACGAGGGTGACGTATTGCTGCAGCTTGTCATCCTTCACAAGCGGGTAAGTCGCGAGCACGCGCGCCGACACCACCCGTCCGATATCGGCCTCCTCACCCTCGGTGAATTCGCGATTCGCGGCGCGCGCGACATCGACGGTCTTCTTGACCTTGCTCGGATCGATCCTCTTGAGGATGTCTCCGAACTGCGCATATGCCGCGGTCGCGCATGCGATCAGCAGAATCGAAATGGATTGCGTTCGCATCACTGGTCCTCCCGGCTCTTGCCGATCTTGCCGTTTTTTTGAAATTCAGTCAGCGCCTTCGACAGCTTCTCTTTCCAGGCTGTGTCGCGATTCTCGAGCTTCTCGACCGCGCCGTAGTCGCCGCCGTCATTCAGCTTCAAACCTTTTGTCCCAACCCCACGCCCGCCCGCGGTCGCCGCGACCGACGTGTCGCTCGGCCCGAGGAGGTCGCCGGAGAGACGGGCGAGTCGGGAGGAAGCGCTTCTCCTCGGACGCACTGCGAAATTTGAGGCGTCGGCATTCGATGTCGTCAGTGATGTTCGCGTGAGCGTGTAGGTCTGCCCCGCAAAAGTCATTTCGACTTTGTTGGCCCCTTTTGCGTCGTAGCTGTAGGTGGCCTGCTTCGAGTCCGGAAGAAGCAGGGCCCACGCGACCATGTTCTCGAGCTTCAATGCGCTGATCGTCGCGAGGTCGACGTCGCCGCCCGTTGCTCGCAGCCAGACCTTTCCCCCGCTTCCGAGAAAAACCTCGGTTGCCGATTTGCCGGGCGCGCGCCACTCGGCCCGCGCGCCGGACGCGCTCGTGAGAAGCGTGATCGTGCCGACGCTCGTCGGTCCTTTACTGACCGTCCACTTCGACTCCGTGTTACCGCTGATCAGCGACACCGCTGCCAGCACCGCCAGGAAAACATTACGCATGCGTTCGTCCTTTGACCTCGTAGATGCGGACTGCTCGCTCTTTACCTTTGACTTTGACTTCGTCCAGATAAACCGTCTGGAAGGCGCTATCAATTCTCGCGAGGGTGAATTCGCTGATGATGATCTCCGTCCCGTAATCCTTGTTTTTTCCCTCCAGGCGGGAGGCGAGGTTCACGGCGTCGCCGATGACGGTGTAGCCGAAAACCTTTTCAGCACCGATGTTTCCGACGACGGCATCGCCCGTATTGACTCCGATTCCGATGCGCAGCGCCGGCTTTCCGTCCGCTTCCCAACGGGTCCGGATGCGCGCGGTCTCCTCGATCATCGCGATGGCGCATTCGACGGCGTGGCGTGGATGATCGGGATCTTCCGCCGGCGCGTTCCAGAAGCCCATCACGGCGTCGCCGATGAACTTGTCGAGCGTCCCGCCATGCTCGAGGAGGATCTCGACCATGCGCGTGAGGTATTCGTTCAACATTTCGACTACGACTTCCGGCTCGCTGGCCTCGGAGATCGTCGTGAAGCCGCGGATGTCGGAGAAGAGGATCGTCAGATCGCGCCGCTCGCCCCCGAGGTGGACGCTTTCGGGGTGGGCGAGGATGTGCTGGAGGATCTGCGGCGATACGTAGCGTCCGAAGGTCGCTCGCAACTCTGCGGTGTGGCGTTGCTCGGCCGTGAATTTGACGGCCGTGATCGTGATGTATGTCAGCGCGATCGAGTTTGCCGCGGCGACAGCGTTCAGTGCGATTCCGCCGCGCAGGGCGATGTATCCGGCGATGATCCACATCGCGACGCCGGCGATCGCAATCGCAGCCGCCGCCCATTGCGAATGCATGCGATGAATGATTCCGCCGACGAAAGCAGCGATGATCAAGGCCAGCACTGCCAGCAAGGCCGGACTGACCTCGGTGTTGAAACGACCGTTGATCAGATTGTCGATGGCGTTCGCGTGAATCAGCAGGCCGGCGGTCGCCGGATGCAGCGGCGTCGAACGCAAATCGAACAGGCCCTGCGCGGTGTAGCCGATCAGGACGATCTTGTCGCGAAATTGCGCCTCGAATTGGACCAGGTTCGTGGTGTTCGAGCCCGGTTCTTCGCGCATTGCGGCGGCTGTCATCAGCTTGTTGAAATCGACGAATTGATCCGTGGTCGTGGCATGCCAGCGGATTAGAAAGTTTCGATTCGGATCGATCGGAGCGCGTTTGCCGGAGAAGACGAACGCGCCGCGCTGCCACTCACCGTTGCGCGGAAGGCGAAAGTACATGCGTGTTGCTTCGAGCGCGAGGCTCGGCACGTAGACGTCGCGCGTCATGCGATCGGCGACCGGGTATTTGTGAACGACGCCGCCGTGAGGTTGCTCGAGCCGGATCGTTCCGATCGCCGGTGGATCGCTCATGAACGGAGGGACGATGCCGAAGATCTCGCGTGAAGGCTCGCCGCGGATCGTCCACAGATCTGGCGCGACGCGGCGCAGGTCGTGAGGGAAATTCCGATCGGTGTCTGCGGCCAGGATGACCGGCGCCTTGCGAACCGCGTCCGCGAATGCGCGATCCCCTTCCGGATGATTGATATCCTCCTCGGACAGTCCGATATCGATGACGATGACGCGCGCGCCGGCGCGCTGCAATTCGCGGATCGCCTGGGCCCACACCTCGCGGCTGTACGGGGGCTTTCCGAACCCGGCCTGATCGAGCGTGCGAACGCTCTTCTCGTTGACCGAGACGATCATGATGCGCGGGTCGAGCGGACTGCGCGGTGCGAGCTGTCGCGTGAACGCGTCCTGCAGCAGCCATTCGGCGCCCAGGAAGGTCGGATCCTGCAGCGCGATGATGACGACGATTGCGGCGCAGAGTGCGCCGAGGAAGGCGCCGAAGAGGCTAGGCGCGAAGGCGCGAGGCGCGGGGCGCATGGTGCATTCTGGCCTGCGCGATAAATTACGCAAGGCGCGGCGCGCACGGTGCGTTCTCGCCTTCGCGATCGCTTGCGCAACTTACAGCGCGGGCCGGAATGCACCGTGCGCCTCGCGCCCCGCGCCTACGCGCCTGTGCCTCACAAAAAACGAGGGGCCGCAAAAGGCGGCCCCTCAGAGTACGACTCCCCAAAGTCGATGACGTTATTTCTTCTTCGCTGACTTTTTGGTCTTCTTCGCAGCTTTCTTCTTTGTGGCCATTATGCTCACCACCTTTCGTGCCGTACGGGACCTCTCGGTCGCGCATGTTTGGCATCGAGTGCCGGATCGCTCCGGCAAGCTGACTCGCGATTTGTGAAATGGGGAACCGTGCAGGGAGACAAATGATGACCATCAACAATCACTGAATAGTCCATCCAGTATCTGGTGATCATCATTTTTCTTCACATAAATATGCGATTAATAAAACGTATTGTCAAGCGATCACTTTAAAAAAGACGAAATGTAAATTTCGCGCGTGAGGTCCGCGCAGCGCCGCCATGTGAAGTTTTTGGCGCGATCGAGGCCGCGCGCAATCATCGACGCGCGCAAAGTGGCGTCGCTCGACACGCGCGTCATGGCATCGGCGATCGCGTCGATCGACTTTCCATCGACGTGCAGCGCAGCATCGCCTGTGATCTCGACGAGCGCCGGCGCGTTCGACGTGATCACCGCCGCGCCACACGCCATGGCTTCGGCCGCAGGCAGTCCGAAGCCTTCTTCGAGACTCGGCAGCACGAGCGCGATCGCGCCGCGATACAGCGACGCGAGCTCCTGACTCGATACGAAGCCGGCCACGACGATGCGATCGCGCTCGCGGAATCTTTCGAAGGTCCCGCCGGCGAGAATCAGCTGCGCGCCCGGCACGCGTCCGAAAGCTGCGACGAGGCGATCGACGTTCTTGTGCGGCTTGTCGTTTCCAACGAAGAGAAAAGACTGACCTTCCGCCTTCCCGCCGGCCGCGGTGAAGACGCCGTCGACGCCGTTGTGTGTCACCGCGATTTTCTCCGCATGTCCAAACTCCGCCGCGATTTCATTCCCGACCGCGCTGCTGACCGTGATCACGCGTCTGCTCCTGCGGACCGCGCGGCCGATCATCGTCCGGGCGTAGGCGCGCGCCAGTGGATTTGGATGCCGCAGATGGATGAGGTCATGGATCGTGACGACGAAGGGGACCTTCACGAACGGAACGACGTAATGCGGCGCGTGGAAGAGATCGATCTTCGGGCCGCGGCCGATCGTGAATAATTCTCGTATTGAATATTTCGGCGCGTCGACGACAACGTGTTCGACGCCTGCCGGAAGCGCGATGCCGCGGGGGCCGAAGGCGACATAGTCGATTCCGGTCATCGCGTTGAGCAATCCGCGGATGTATGTGCCGATGCCGAAGTCCTCGATCTTCCGGCAATCGATCCCGACTCTCACGCTCTCGCCGCCTCGGCCAGCAGCTCGGTCATCAGCTGTGCGCTGCGCTCCCAGCGGAACTGTTTCGCGCGCTCGACTCCGCGTGCGCCGAGATCGTCGCGTAATTGCGCGTCACCGAGCAACCGGAGCATCGCGCTGCGCAGGCCGTCGCGATCTCCGGGGTTGATCAGGAGCGCAGCCCCTTCCGCGTAATCGGGAATCGCGCCGGTTCGCGTCGCGATCACTGGTGCGCCGCACGCCATGGCCTCGAGCGGCGGGATGCCGAAACCTTCGTATCGTGATGGATAGACGAAGATGCGTGCGCCGCGATACAGCTCGCGCAGGCGTTCGCGATCGATCCAGCCGGTGACTTCGATTCCCGCCGGCACATGCACGCCCCAACCGCGTTCGCCGCAGAGAATCAGAGGCGGCCGCGGCATCGGAATCGAGTGCCACGCCGCGATCAGATCATCGATTCCCTTGCGCGGCTCGAGCGTACCGACGAAGAGGATGTATTCACCGCGTGCACCGCCCGGGTGAAAAAATTCATCGACGCCGTTGGGAATGATCTCGATGATTTCGCGCGGCACTCCAAACCAGTGCATCGCTTCGTTCGCGATCGTCTTTGAAACGGCGGCGACGCGTCCGGCGCGTTTGAGACTCTCGCTGATGAAGAGATTGAACGACGCGATCGTCTTGAAGATGTGCCGGCCGGGCATTGTCAGCGAAGTAAAATCGTGAAGCGTGACGACCGACGGAATCCGCAGCGCAATCGGAACCGTTCCGTGCGGCCCCCACAAAACATCCGCGTCGGCGATGCGCGGCAGTACGAACTGCTGCCAGAGGATGCCGTTCGGCGCGCGGTCGACGCGAAAGCGGCAGCGTTCGATGCCTTGTTTGTTCGTGATCTCGGCATGGCTCGCGATCAGCGGCGCGGCGTCGAGTCTCCCGGCGATTTCCGCGGTATGCACGCCGATTCCGCTGCGCGGAGGAACGAGCGCGCGCCCATCGACGATGACGCGGAGGTCAGGTGGCACGCTGCAAAACCTCGACAGTCCGCTCGGCGGCTGTCTCCCATCGAAACTGCGCGACGCGCTCGCGGCCTCGCGCGATCAACGCATGGCGCAACTCGTGGTTTTCCACGACACGCGAGATCGCCGATTCGAGCTGCGCCGCGTCTCGAGGATCGAAGTAGAGCGCCGCGTCGCCGGCAATCTCCGGAAGTGATGAGGACTCTGCTGCGATGGTTGGAACTCCATGCGCCATGGCCTCCAGCAGCGGAAATCCAAATCCTTCGTAAATCGACGGGAACACGAAGACCTCAGCCTTGCGATAAACGTCCTGCAGCTCGGCGGGCGAGAGGTAGTCGAGATGAAGGACGTCGCGAGCACGCAGGCGGGACACGAACTGCTCCGACTTCCATCCGATCCGGCCGACGACGACGAGCGACCCGTCGTACTTGCCGTTCCGCTTCAGATTCTCGAACGCATCGAGAAGGACGCCGAGGTTCTTGCGAGGCTCGATGGTGCTGACGAAGAGAATGTAGCGGGTTGGGAGGGTGGCCGGTGGCCGGTGGCCGGTAGCCGGTTCTGCCACGCCGGAATAAATCGCGAAAACGCGGCGGGGGTCGACCTGGTAGTACTTCAGGAGATCCGCGCGCGTCGATTCCGAAACGCAGATGATCGCGTCCGCGAGCGCGACCTCCCGCATCATGTGCGCCTCGAGGCTGTGCAGCGTCTCCTTCTGCAGCAATTCGGGAAATCGCTTGTAGGTCAGATCGTGAATCGTGATCACGCGACGACGCGCGATGGCGCCGAGGAGGCGAGGGAGGAAGTAGTTGGGGGCGAACATGACATCGCAATCGATCAGCGTCATCCACAAGACATACGCAGCAGCGGTGATCGCCCGTTGGGGGCGCGAGATCTTTCCGCGTCCGCGCAGATCGAACCAGCACACATGCGCGTTCGCAGGCACGTCGGCGTGGAGCGTCGGTCCGATGTCGGTCACGCGCGCATCGCCGAACAGAAACAGCTCGACGTCATCGCGTTTCGCGATCTCGTGCAGCAGGTGATACAGATACCACCCGATTCCGGTGAGCGGCTCGTAAAACGGGCGGATGTCGACCCCGACGCGCAGCCGCGAATCGGATCGCGTCGCGCGGCGAAACACGCGCCTGACCCGATCGGCGAAGGCATGGCTCAAAGTGTGAACGATGGACCCGAGCACGGACGCGGATGGTAACAGCGGTGCGCAAGATCCTCATCTTCCTCGTCGTCATCATCGCGATCGTGGTGGGAGTCGCCGCGTTTCTGCTGTTTACGACGCCATCGCGAAGCGCGGACACGCGCGCTCTCATCGCGCAGGTCCCCGCGTCGGCTGAATCCTTCGCGATCATTCCGCGCGCGGCGTCTCTCGACACGAAGATGCAACTCAATCCGATCACGCGGAGCGCGATCGCGAAGTGGAGTGCCAATCATCCGTTTCCGAGTCCGTGGATGATCGGCGGCGCCGATCTCGTGGCGTGGAAAAGCGGCGATCAGATCCGGTACTTCGTTCGAACGGATCGCATTCGGGCGTTTCTGATACGCACATTCGGCAAGGATGTGTCGATCGATTCGACTGGCGAGCCGCCGATCGACGCCGGTGAGGTTGGGCGGATCTTCGATCTCGCTTCGAAACTGCCGCCCGGCGACGCCCTGGTCGTGCAGCGAAAAGGAGGACGCGGCGCCTATCCGCCGATCGGCCGGCCGGCGGTGACGTCCGTGGCAATCAGCCCGACGGAAATCAACATCACGAGCGTCAGCGCTGCTTCAGGTTCAGCCGCGCCAGGCACACAACCACCGCCACTTCGCTTTCCCCGAGGGGCGATTCTTTCCGCGGTCTTCACGCAGCCGCCGAGGATCGTCGGAGATCTCAACCGCCTTTTCGGAACGAAGATCTCGTCTCTTTTCGAGCAGGGCGGTGCGCTATGCATCTACGGCGTGGACAGCAAGAAGCTGCTCCCACGGCCTCTCGGCGTCATCGTTCTGCCGAATGATCCGCAGCGCCGCGCGATCCTGGGCTCATTCCGGCAAGCGGAAGCGATCGGGATCCACACCAGAACCGCTGAAATTGGCGACACGATCGCCCTTGCGTTCGACGACAGCATCGACCTCTATCAAAAGGATGCCTTCGACCCCGCGCCGGCGGCGAATCAGTGGGCGATGCGGATCGATGCCCCGCGGCTGGTGCCGATCTTGAACGATCTGCAGCAGAACATAGGTTTGCGCCTCGCGGCGCCGCGCATTTACCGGTCGGCGCGCGATCTCGCCTCCTGGATCGGCGAGCTGGAGCAGGCGAAAACCATTGAAGCGACTGATTCTGCGGATGCGCAGGCCGAGATCCTCCGCGTGCGGATCTCGGCGAAATAGAATCAGGGAGGTGGGCGTTACTCGCAAAATCTGCCATGTTTGACCCCCGCGAACGGATCAATTTCGACGAAATCGACAAAGACGGCCCGCAGTCGTACAGCCGGACGATCGAGGTGTCGCCGTCCGAGCTGGCGAGCGACGAGATCGTCAGCATCGGTCCGGTCTCGATCAGCGCGAATGTTCAAAAAGGCTCGCAGCCGAGAGAGTACCTGGTGGAGGGGTCAGCGAAGTTCACTGGCGATCTGACCTGTTCGCGGTGTCTGGAGCCCTACCCGTTTGCCAGCACTTCGGCCTTTCACCTAAGATTCCAGCCTCGGCCCGACGTCCCGCAGGGAGAAGACGATGAAATCGAGATCGCGCCTACCGAGCTCGATGTCGAGTTCTACTCCGATAGAAGCATTACACTGCGCGACCTCGCGCTCGAGCAAATCCAGCTCTCGATTCCGATGAAGCCGCTGTGCACCGATGCCTGTCTGGGTCTGTGTCCAAACTGCGGCGCCAATCGCAATCGCGAGTCGTGCGCGTGCGAGGAATCGATCGTGGACGCGCGGTGGGGAGCGCTGAGCGAGATCCGTCAGGCCATCAAGAAAAGAGAAAGCTAACTAGGAGACGAAATGCCTAACCCAAAACGGCGACACAGCAAAGCTAGAACGCGGACGCGGCGCGCCCACGACTTCCTCAAGCAGAAGTCGACGTCCACCTGCCCGCAGTGCCATGAACCGAAGCAGCCGCATCGCGTCTGTCCCAAGTGCGGTTACTACAAAGGACGCGAAGTCATCGCAGTGAAGGACGTTCTCTGAGTAGTAACGAGCGGGTTCGCATCGCCCTGGATGCCATGGGCGGCGATCACGCGCCCGAAGAGATCGTCAAGGGCGCTCTCCTCGCGGTGAAAGAATACGCGGTTGAAGTCGTCCTCGTCGGGCAGGAAGAAGTCGTCCGAAAAGAGCTGGCGGCAGCCGATTCCCTTCGCAACATCGAAGTCGTCGATGCGCGGGAAGTCATCGAAATGGATGACAACGCGCTTGCGCCGCTGCGCAGAAAAAGGAATTCGTCCGTCCGCGTGTGCGCCAATCTGGTCGCGGAAGGTCGCGCCGCCGCGTTCGTGTCCGCCGGCAACACCGGCGCGACGTGGACCTCGGCTCGCGCGGTGATGGGGATGATCGAGGGCGTCAGCCGGCCCGCGCTGGCGGCGATTCTTCCGAATGCGAACGATCACACGCTGCTTCTCGATGTCGGCGCCAATGTCGACGCGAAGCCGAATCACCTCCGCGAATTCGCGGTCATGGGTCATTTCTACGCGCAGATGGTGTTCGGTATCGAAGCGCCTCGCGTCGGCCTGCTTTCGATCGGCGAAGAGGAAGGCAAGGGCAACGAGCTGACCAAAGAGACGTTCCGCGTGCTGAAAGAGACGGGATTGAACTTTGTCGGCAACGCCGAGGGGCGGGATATCTATAACGGTAATGTTGATGTTGTCGTGTGCGATGGCTTCATCGGCAACGTCGTCCTCAAGGCGTCGGAAGCGCTCGGCGAGATGGTCAGCAAATTATTGAAGGCCGAGATGTCGCGGTCCCTTCCGCGAAAGGTAGGCGCGGTTCTCGCGGGTGGTGCCTTCGCCGCATTAAAGAAACGGATGGATTACGACGAATACGGCGGCGCTCCGCTGCTCGGCGTGAAAGGCGGTTGTATCGTTTGTCACGGCCGCTCGAATGCCAAGGCCATCAAGAACGCGATTCGAATGGCGCGCGGCTTCGCGCTGAATCGCATCGACGAGAAGATTCAGACGAAGATCACCGATCTGCACGCGCGCGAGCACGACAGCGGCGTGCTGGCTACGCAGTAGCGCGCTCGAGGTATCGCGCTCGGATCGTTTCCTTCGGCGGTGCCGGATCCCACAACCTGAAGACTCTCAGGAGCGGATGGCCGATCACTTTGTGTCGAAAGAAATACTCGTGCTCCCACTCCACCTCGGCCATCGTCAGAAGGCAGTCGATCATGTCTTCGTGATTGGAACCGAGCGCGTACCTCGCTGCGTCTTCGTATTCGACGATATTTCTTCGCTCGAGAAGTCCTGCGCCGTACATCGGAAAGAACCATCCGGTCACATGGCAGAGGACGCCGGCCGTCCGGCCGATGATCCAGAAAATCACCTCACGTTTGCGATTTGGCGAGGCGCCCAGCCGCCGAAGCATGCCGCCGACCAGTTCGCGATGGTGCCACTCTTCAGCCTCGATGACGCGGCTGCGTTCGCGCTCGGCAGGATCGCGGAGGCTGTGCCAGTGTCCGCGGTATGCGTACCCGGCGGCCAATTCACCTGAATACGCGTTTTGCAACAAGCGGATCAGATGGGCGCGTGCATCGCCGGGCATGCGGCGATTCTACTCGCGCCGGCAGAAAATCTGCGACATCGTCAGGTCGTCGATCTGCACGCCGGCATCGTGCACCAGGAGTCCGAATGCGCTGTCGCCGTTCTTCGTTCGATTGACGAACGTCGCGTGCAGCGGCCGTGAATCGACGAGCGCGTGGAGATCCGCGCCGTCGACGCGGATCGAGCGCAGCGTCGAATTCTGGCCGAAATTGCGCATCGTGCCGGTGATGATCCCGTCTTCCGAGACTTTCAGGTCGATGACGAAATCGGGTTGGATCCCGACATACCGGCCGGCGATCTGCTGGACATTCGTGACAGCGACCGGATCGAAGCGCTTCTCTTTGACCTTCCACTTTGCGCCAATCGGGAGGGTCGCGGTGAGAAGAAGGAGCAAAGCAGGCAGCTGTTTCATGTCCTCTTGGACGCCTCGCGCGATCAGAGGTTAGTATTCGCCTCCGCGTGGAACACAACACGGCATTCGTTTTCCCGGGACAGGGCAGCCAGTACGCCGGCATGGGACGGGATGTCGCCGAAAAGTACCCGGCCGCGCGCAGAGTGTTCGATGACATCGACCGTGCGCTTTCCTTCTCGATCTCATCTCTCTGCTTCGACGGACCGGAAGATCAACTGAGACTCACTGAGAACACACAGCCCGCGATTCTCGCCGTGTCGTCTGCGATCCACGCCGTGCTCGAAGAACGCGGCTTCACCCGCCGCGACCTCGTGGCCGGACACTCCCTCGGCGAATACAGCGCGATCGTCAGCGTCGGCGGGCTGACGGCGTCGGAGGGCGCGAAGATCGTGCGAGCGCGCGGGAAATTCATGCAGGAAGCCGTGCCGGTTGGCAGCGGCGCGATGGCGGCGCTGATCGGCGGCAGCATCGAGCAAGTCCACGAAATCTGCGCCGAGGCGGCGAACGGGGATGTCTTGTCGGTCGCGAACATCAACGCGCCGGGTCAGATCGTGATCGCCGGAACAAAGGCAGCCATCGATTGCGCGATCGACCTCGCAAAGAAAAAGGGTGTGCGGCGTGCGGTGCTTCTTCCTGTTTCGGCACCGTTCCACTGCGCCCTCATGAAACCGGCGGAGGAAACACTGCAGCCGATCCTCGATGCCGCGCATTTCAAGGATCTGTGGGTTGCGCTGGTCTCGAATGTCGACGCGTCGCCCATCGGTACAGCCACCGCCGTTCGTAACGCGCTTCTCCGTCAAGTCGTATCGCCGGTGCGGTGGGTCGAGTCGGTGCAGAGGATGATTTCGATGGGCGTGCGGCGCTTTGTCGAGATCGGACCAGGCAACGTGCTCACCGGTTTGATCAAGCGCATTGACTCGTCGGTGGAACTGATCAACGTGTCCGACGCTGCGTCGATCGAGGCATTCCTGGAGAAGGGCGGGACATGAGAATCGATCTGAGCGGCAAGACTGCGCTGGTGACCGGCGCGTCGCGCGGAATCGGTGAAGCCATCGCGCGCCGGCTTGCCGAGTGCGGCGCTCACGTTTATTGCGCGGCGCGAAGCACGCAGCGTGTCGAAGAAATCGCTGCCGAGCTGACAGCCGCCGGACATCGTGCGACCGGTGTGCAGCTCGACATCACCGGCGCCGACGTTCGCGATCGCGTCCGCGCGATCCTGGAAACGCAATCGATCGACATCCTCGTCAATAACGCCGGCGTGACCGACGACGATCTCTTCCTGCGGATGAAGCCGGAGGCGTGGACGAACGTGTTGCGCACGAATCTGGATTCGGCATTTCACATCACGCAGGAAGTCGTGAAGAAAATGATTCGTGCGCGATGGGGACGCATCATCAACATCTCATCGGTTGTCGGCTTGATGGGCAACCCGGGGCAGACGAATTACGCGGCGTCAAAGGCTGCGCTGATCGGATTCACCAAGTCGCTGGCGCTGGAAATCGGATCGCGCAACGTCACGGTCAACGCGATCGCTCCAGGTTTCGTGCAGACGGCGATGACGGTTTCGCTTGCCGACGAAGCGCGCAAGACGCTCGAAGGCCGCATCGCGCTGAAGCGGCTCGGCGTTCCGGACGATGTTGCGTACGCAGCCGTTTTTCTTGCGTCAGAGCAGGCCGGGTACATCACCGGCACCGTCCTGAACGTCAGCGGCGGGTTGTACACCTGACGGCCGGGGATGCGGGTATGCGCCGAAGCAGACGCGCATCGCATGTCGCACCGCGATGAGACGCTCGCGCAGCGCCGACTCGACGCGCACGACGTCGTATTCGGCTCTGAAGAACGTCTCGCTTCGGCCGCCGTAGGACAGAAATCGATCGCGGCTGAGAGACAGCTGCGACTGATGGCATTCGATGGCGTCGAATTTTCTTTTCTGCTCACGCCCCGAAAGTTCGAGTCTGCACAGTGCACGTTCGGCGGGTGCGTTTCCATGGACGACGTACGTTGCGATGGTCGCATCAGGCGCTGCGCAATGTGCGTAGTAGGCAATCGCACGATGGTCCGAGTGTTGATCAAAAGTAGACGGGCTGACGATCAGAGTCGGCGCGAGATCGTCGATTGTTTTCCGGAGAGCCTCGCGCAGTGTGACATCTCCTCGCCGCGCCAAAGACCCGATGCCCTGATCGGGGAATTCCAGGAAAATTGCCGAGCCCTCGCCGACGCCGAGGCGCGCCAGCGAGCAGAGAGCTTCGCGGCGGCGCATCGCGCCCCAGGTCGCGCGGTCGGAATTCGAAAGAAAGAGTTTTCGCTCCAGGAAACGCTGCGGCCAGGGATTGTTTTCTCCGTCGGTGACAAAGACGACGGCGACCTCACCGCCGCTTTCCAGGACGCGCTGGATGAGGCCCCCAGCCGCGATGACGTCGTCGTCCGGATGCGGCGCCAGGACCATAGTCCGGCGAGTCGAAAATGGGAGAGCCTGGGAATTCACGATCGCGCAGGTTAAAGGGCGAATAGCCTCGCAAAAATGCCGGTGCCCATAAACACGCTGAAAGCTCCTTCGTTCCGGTTGTCACAAAGATGTGACGGCCGGGCGCAAGCATACTCGCTCCGCGATAAGGGGAGCCATCAAGATCACCGTGAGCCTGACCATTCGATGTCAAAATAAAATATTCACCCGGAACGGCGATTGTGAAGGATCCATCATCCTCGAGCCACTGTCCCGCGGCGCGGAGGCGGCCGAGGTCGATGAAGTTTGCCTGGAGGAAGGCGCGTCCGCGCGGCGGAAAGAATGGACCATCGGCTTGCACCACATGACACTGAGTGCGCACGACATCCTCGGGAATCGTGTCGACAATGACTCCGCTCCGCAACAATCGACGCGTGATGTACTCGAAGATGTAGTAGTAGGGGCGGGGGCGATAAATCGTCTCGCCTTTGAGATCGAGCAGCGGCTCGCCCGGTCTGGTGACGCCGAGGACCTGACGCATCATCGTGACGTGCTCAGTGGTGCCGTCTTCGAAACCGTGCGTGTAAAACCAGATCGATCCTGTGAAGACGAAGCAGGTCGCGATGTAAAGCGGAAGGCGAATGTCGAGTCGATCGAGCGCGGCCGCGAAGAAGATCGCGGCGATCGGCAGCATCACCATGTAGTCGCGGGGCGAGATCAGCACCCAGAAGCTGAAGAGCGTGATGCTGAAAAACGCCGACGTAAACGCCAGAAAGAATCTCCAGCGAGTCTGTGGATCCTCAGTCGAGGGCCGCTTCAGCCACGTGATCCACAAGATCAGAAGAAGGAGTGGAATGTACGCCAGGCGCCTGACGAGTACGTCCTCCGGCGGCAAACTCGATTGGATCAGAGTGTTGAAATGGATGACGCAGTAAAGGAGATTTTTCCACGCGCCTTGTGCGGCGAAGTACGCGGAGACGATCGAGGGGACGACCAGCAGGCCGACAAAGGCGGGCAGGACGTTTCGCCACTGACGCGTCACGAACCACGTCACGAGAGCCGCCGCTGCGAGTGACATGACGAGAAGCATCGTCTTCATCGATGTCGCTGCCGCGCAGCCGAGGAGGAGGCCGACGGCGAACATTCGGAGTGGTGTCAGCGGACCGCCCGTCATCACGACGATCGCGAGGCACCAAAAGGCGATCCACAGGTTATCCGTTCGGTATTCGATCGACTTGAGGAAGTAAATGGGGAAGAGCGAGAGCATCAGCGCCGCCCATATGGCAACCCACTCGGAGTAGAGGCGGCGGCCGACGATGTAGGTCGACCAGATGACGACCGCGAACAGCAGCACCATCGGCGCGCGCATGTACAGCAGCACATCGGGACGTTCGCCGACGAGCTTGAGCAGCGGCGCGGTCAGGATGTGAAAGAGCGGCGCGTGATTGTCGAAGAGGTCGCGGTACTGGAGCAGGCCGGCAGTCCATCCCCATGCGACATGGAGATGTTGCGGCTCATCGGAATCGAATCGGTATCGAAAGTACGCGACGGCGTGGACAACAAGGGAGAGGACGGCAATGCCGATCAGAGTCAGCCGCTCGTCCCGCGCCATTGGTCGCATGCAAGAAGATGGTGCGCCCTGAGGGACTCGAACCCACAACCGGCAGATCCGAAGTCTGCTGCTCTGTCCAATTGAGCTAAGGGCGCGCCCGGCGCGAGTTTACTCGACAGGCTGCGCAGTGGTGAATAGAATCGCGGGCCGCCTTGTTCCCGAGAACCCTGCCAGGAAGGCCGTTGTAGCTCAGTTGGTAGAGCAGCTGATTCGTAATCAGCAGGTCACCGGTTCAAGTCCGGTCAACGGCTCCATCTGGAAGTCAGCGCGCGTGCAGAAACGGGAGATCTTCACTGCGGAAGCGGGTCATGCGAAAGATCGCGTTCCGCATTCCGCCCTCATTGATGTCTGGATTCTGAAACCTCCACACAACTTCGCCTCGGGGAGTGACTTCAAACACGTTGCCCCGATCGCTTTCCGTGATCAAGCTATTGCCGTTTGGAAGCCGCTGGACACTTCCGCGGGCCGGCGAAAAGAAGCTCGATGGCGGTGCGTAACGCCAGACGATCGATGCTGTTCTCGGATCCATCTCGATGATCTGCGAACGCTCTGTGCCGTTATCGAAGATCAGAATGTTGCCGTTGGGGAGCAGCGTCGGATCGTGCTGAAATGCGAGGTTCGATGGTCCCCAGAGCCAGATGATGTGCTCGAGCGAAGGATCCAGAACGAGAACCGCGTGGATATTTCGCATGCCGAGCAGAATGCTTCCGGGAGCGAAGGGCGCGCGGTCTCCGACGATTTCGACATGATTCGCGTGCAGCAGGTCGATTTCCCGAAGCGAACCACCATCGACTCGAAGGTCTTGAACGGAGGGGAGCAGGAACGCGTAAGGCGATCGCTTCAGCAGAGTGAGAAGCGAAATCCTCTTTTTCACGATGCCATCCGGGGAAAGGACGACAAGCTGATCGATGATCGTGGGCAGCGTTTTATGAACTTCGGGCAGAACCTGCGCCTCCCAGAGCAGCGCGTAGATGTCGCCATTGGCTGCTACGGCGACGTCGTGGTGAAAGCGTCCTTTGCGAATCCAGATCACGTTTGAGCGGTTATCCAGCTCGACGAGATCGGTATTGACCCGGACTGCCAGAAGACGACCGTCGGGAAAGACGTGTGAGTATTCCCAGAAGCTATTCGTGCCGTACCACCGTGCGGGAGCGAGGTGTGCGAGGTTCGACCAGCGGAATACCGTTCGCCCGCGCATATCGATGAGGCTCGCGTCGCCGCCGACGGAAGTGTAGAGATTCAATCCCTCAAAGGCGCGCGACGGTTCGTAGGCAACGACGCCGCGTCCACGATCGTGGTCGATCGTTCCCTGGACGTACGGAATGGAGAGGACGTTTGCTGGCAGCGATGGCGAGTCGATCTCCACCGGCGCGCGGTTCTCGGCCTCGGACCATCCGAGGTGCAGGGCGATCCGCTTGAGGAATTCACGGGTTGGAGAATAGCGATGCGCGATGAACCCGCTGCCGAATCCAATCGCAAGGAGCAGGAACGACGCTGCGGTCCTGATGAGTATTGAACGGGAGGGCGCGGACATGTCGGGCCGAACGATCGATCGATTCTATCAAGTCCGAAGCGCGGCTCCAGTCCATGCGAGAATCTGCCAGTCACTATGGAATCGACCGCTGCCTTTCCGACTGAAGCGGCGTGTGAGCTGTCGTTCGTCATGCCTTGTCTGAACGAGGCGGAGACTCTGGCGCTGGCGATCGCAACGGCCCGTCGCTTCCTGACGAGTCATGCCGTCGCGGGCGAAATCATCGTCGCGGACAACGGCAGCACCGACGGCTCGGCTGACATCGCGCGCGGGGCCGGCGCGCGCGTCGTGACGGTAGAGGAGCGCGGCTATGGCAATTCGCTCATCGGCGGAATCCGGGCGGCGCGCGGCGAGTCGGTGATCATAGGCGATCCCGACGGCAGCTACGATTTCGGCTCTGTGGAGCCGCTCCTTGCGAAGCTTCGTGAAGGCTATGACCTCGTGATCGGTAACCGCTTCCAGGGAGGCGTACTCCCAGGAGCGATGCCGGCGCTGAATCGCTTTGTCGGCAATCCGCTTCTGTCCTCATTGGGACGATTGTTCTATCGAAGCGGTGTGAGCGATTTTCATTGTGGCTTGCGAGGATTCAAGAAAACGGCGATCGAAAAACTGGACTTGCAGACCACCGGAATGGAATTCGCCAGCGAGATGATTGTAAAAGCCACGCTCCTCGGCATGCGCATCGGTGAGGTGCCCACGACCCTCCATCCCGACGGAAGAAGCAGACCTCCGCACCTTCGCCCCTGGCGCGACGGCTGGCGGCACCTGCGCTTTCTGCTTTTGTACAGCCCGCGATGGCTGTTCTTCTATCCCGGTTTTCTCCTGATGCTCACGGGCGTGATCCTTGGAGGATGGCTGACTCCTGGTATGCGCACGGTGCATGGCGTCGGAATCGATGTCCATACTCTGCTGTATTGCGCGGTCGCGATCGAGATCGGATTCCAGGCCATTCTATTCGCATTGTTCACGAGAGTCTTTGCGACCTCCGCGGGCCTTCTGCCGCGTTCGGCCGGACTCGATCGTTTGCTGCGATGGTTGCGGCTGGAGATAGGTCTGGTTGTCGGCGGCATTTTCGTCGCGACTGGTTTTGCACTCTCGATCGCGGCGGTCGACAATTGGCGCGGCCGGAATTTCGGCGCACTCAATCCGACAGCCACTCTGCGGCTGGTGATTCCGGCCAGTCTTCTCCTCAGCCTCGGATTCGAGATCGTTCTGGCCAGCTTCTTTCTCGGGATCCTGATGCTGGGCCGGCGATCAGAGTGAAGCGCGCTCCTCGCGCAGCTCGAGGACTTTTCCAGCGATCAAAGCGTAGGCGTGATACATCGCAAATGACGCGCGATGCGCCGTGTCATCGATCAGCCAGAATTTTCGCCACAGCTGTCCGGCGCGGCCGTAACGTCTGCGCGGCAGCCATGGGTCGATGAGAATGCGTCGATCGAGGAATGCTCGAGTGCGCGCCGGCAGCAGTTCTGTCATCGCCGCTTCGACCTGCGGCGTTTGGAAATCGGGGAAATAGCGCGATGTCTGCCGCAATGCGCCATACAGCGCGCGACTGGTCGCCCAGACGCGAGCGCGAGAGACTGCGGCCGGGAGTATGTCGAGCCGGTCTCGTAACATGAGCCAGATGTCGAGATGGCGGAAAATCGGCGACGAGAACTGATCGCTACTCATGTTGATGGCGTGGTAGACGAGTCCGTCGGCATCGTCGAGCCGGAGAAGGCGCTCGTCAAAGCCGCTCCACACTTTCGCTCGTTCCCAAATTTCGGCGTAATCGACGCGGTTGCGCGCTCGCTGAACGAAACTGTGATGGACCTCCACGGTGGCGTTGCCGACCTCGAAAACCGCTTCGTGATACGCAGCGACACGCCCGACGGAACCAGCAATGAAATGTTGTTTGAAGCTGGCCTCCTTCAGCTTTGCGATGATCGATGCCGATCGCTCGCGCTGGACGAGGACGTCGATATCCTGACGTGGGCGTAGATGCGGAGCCGGGTAAAGGCGATACGCGTAATCCATTCCCTTCAGGACAATGATCCGCTCGCCGCCGAGGACATCGAGAACTGCGCGCAGAGACTGTTCGAACACGTGCGTCCGCAGCCTGTTTGTGCGGTCGAGAGCCTGGAGTTTCCGGGCCGCGATTTCGACGGCGGGAGGGAGCGATGGCGCAGCCAGAAGAAGCGACAACAGACCTTCGGGGACCACGCGCGCGATGAATCGCTCGGCCTGATCGTCGTTTTGCGGCGGCCAGCTTTGGCCCGTGCTCAGACGGAAAATTGTCGGCCAGAAGTTCGGCGGAAGCTCGAATTCCAATCGCCAGGAGTATATTTCCTTCGACCTCCGCACTCGGTCACCATGACCGGTTTTACTTCCATCGCGCACTACTCGCCATGGCTCGTCCTGGTCACCGGAGGCTTCGGCATCGCCGGAATCCTCGGCATTGGGAACGTCATCGGCCGTCTGCTGCGACTGCCGCAGCCATGGCTGACAATCGTCGGAGCGATCGCAGCGGACGAGGTGATCACAGTCGTCGTGGAGCTGATGGCGATAGCGCACCTCGCGTCGCGCCCTGCGCTGATCGGGGTCTTCGTTACATTCTCGGCGATCGGGTCCGTTCTACTTGTCTGGAGGAGACCAGGAATCACCGCAGCAGCCACGCCATTCGCATATGCCGCAGGCGCGATTCTGATCATCAATCTCCTGATCGCCATCTGTCCGTCGACAAAAGGGGATGAAATCTACTACCACATGATCGTGCCAAGCCGCATCGTGCAGGATGGTGGTTTGCTGTTCTACCGCGAGCCGCTGCGCGCCGCGATCTATCCCCAGATGGCGTTTCAAATGGGACTCGCTCCGTTCCATGCGATCGGACTTCCCGATGCAGGGAACGTCATCAGTTGGCTCTTTGGCGTGCTTCTCGTCTGGTTCGCATATCGGATCGTGAAGGACCTCACAGGTTCTTATCGTTGGGCAGGCCTGGTCGCCGCGGCGATCGTCGCCGGAACATACACGTCAATCTGGCATGTGACGTCCGGCGCACACGCGATCGGGGACCTCGCGGTGTCGGCTGCTGTCATCGGCCTCTACACGATTGGCGATCTCACGGCCCAGGCAGGAGCAGCGAGAACGGCACTCGCGCTGGGCATTCTCGCCGCTGCCGCGGCTTCGACGAAAGTGCTTTTGTTCCCGCTTGCTTTGGCTGTAGTCCTGATCGCAGTGGCAAGACTAGGGAGGCGTTACGCGCTCCTTTTGTTGCTGCCAGGAATTCTCTTCGTCGGCCCCCTCATGATCTGGACGGCTTGCCACTCCGGCTCTCCCCTTGGACCGTTGCTCGAGGGAAGCATCGGCCCGTCGCCGTATCGGGCTGGCGAGGTCCGAGATTTCCTCGACGATTATGTGGCCGGTCCGCGCGGTCCAATCCTGGAGAAACTGCGCAATGAAGCCGTGAACTTTTCGCCGCTGCTTTGGATCGCGATGGCTGCTTTCGTCATCGGAAAGGTGAGTGTGAGCCGTACTGTCGGCATTGGATTACTCGTAATCCAGCTCGTCCTGATCCTAGGTTGGAACACCTTCGATGCGCGATATCTCGGCGGGGTGCAATACGCGCTCCTGATTCTGGTCGCGATCTTCCTGACTGCCGATGCTCGCGAGAGAATCCTCTCCAGCCGTGGGGCGATGTCGGTGGTGGCGGCGCTCATTGTTCCGTGGATGTTACTGCAGCTCGTCTACGCGGGGAGGTTCCTGAGGTTCGTCACGGGTTTTGATTCGAAGACGGAGTTCTATTCGCGCAACGTTCTGCTCTTTGGTGACTTTGTCGCGCTCGACCGGGTTCTTCCGCGCACCGCGTCACTCCTGGCGTGGCCGTTCGCGCTGGACTCGATCTACGCGCCGAGACCGATCTATTACCATGTGCTCGACGTGCCGCCCGGGAAAGAGATCTACCTCCTGTCGTACTGGTCCAATGGTGAAACTGTTCCCCGCGCGCAAGCGCCGGAAGGATTCATGATCGGTGAGCGCATTTATGAGGACCGCGATGCGATCGTCGCCACGTTTCGCACGCCGGGCCAGCGGCCTCGCCACGGAATCGTGCAAGCCTGGCGCTTGATCGAGAAATCACCTTGATGTGCGGGATCAGCGCTGTCATCGCAGAAGCTCCTTCGCCCGAAGTCACGAGACGAGTGCTGCAAATGCATGCTCCGATTCAGCATCGCGGGCCGGACGGAGAAGGCTTCCTGATTTTCGACGGAACGACTGCTTCGCGCTTTGACGTGGCCGCGTCCATTCCCGCAGACACCGCCGCGTCGGTCGCGTTTGCGTTTCGCAGACTCAAGATCGTCGATCTGACTGAAGCCGCCGCGCAGCCGATGTGCTCCCCCGACGGACAGTATTGGATTGTCTTCAATGGCGAAGTCTACAACTTCCAATCGCTCCGATCGGAGCTCGCTGCATCCGGCCGGACCTTCGCGACGTCCGGCGACACCGAGGTTCTTCTCGCCGCATACGAGCGCTGGGGCGAGGAATGTTTCCGACGGTTGGAGGGCATGTGGGCAGTCGTGATTCTCGACCTGCGAAAGAAGCGAGTCGTCGCATGCCGCGACCGCTTCGGAATCAAGCCTCTCTACTACTGCCTCCATAACGAGGGGCTGCTGCTGGCTTCGGAGATCCGCCAGATTCTTGCGGCTACCGGCCCACCCCGCGCGAACCGGAGATTAGTCCGCGCGTTTCTTTCCGGCGATCGCGACACTGTCCTGGAGGAAACATTTTTTGACGGCATCTACTCCGTGCCGCCCGGCTGCTGGTTCAGCGTTCCGCTTCAGAGAGCGATTGCCCCGATCGCTTTTCAACGCTATTGGGATCTGGACGATTTCATCGAGAGCTCGAACCTCGACTATCCCGGCGCGGTCGATCGGGTGGGGCAATTGATGACCGAATCGGTTCGCCGCCACAGCGTCGCGGATGTGCGAGTGGGAAGCCTTCTTTCCGGTGGCCTCGATTCGTCGACGATAGCGACGCTCCTGGTGCGGGAACAACGGGCGGCGCCGACATTCTCGTTCGGATTTCGAAGCGCCGCGCCGCCCTACTGTGAGATGCCGTACGTCGACGCTCTCGCGGCCGCTGAGCACATGGAGAATCATGAGACGACGTTTTCGCCAGAGTGGATCGGCAAGAACGCTCAGCGCGTGGTGAATTCCCTGGAAGAGCCGCCGCTGGCCATGCCTGCATTCGCGCAGTTTCGAACGTTCGAGCTCTGCCGACAGCACGGAACGACGGTCATCCTCGATGGCCAGGGGTCGGACGAGATTTTTGCGGGCTACCCGTATCACGAGCGTTTGTTGCTCATCGAGCACCTTCGCAGCGCGCATCTGAAGGAATTCCTGAGGGACGGCAGCGCGATCGCCGAGCGCAACGGTATGTCGACGCCGCGGCTGTTCGCCAAGGCGCTCCTGAAACCGAAGTTGTATGCGATTGCTCAGACACTGAAAGGCCAGAATCGCTGGCTCCATCGTGACTACGGAAGCGCGAACGGCATCGCCGATCACTCGCGGACCGTCAACGACCGGCTGCATCACGACATGAAATGGGGAAACGCGAAAATCATCCTCGCGTACGCCGACAAGAATGCGATGCGCTTCTCGATCGAGGCTCGCGTCCCGTTTTTTGACCGTCAGCTCGTCGAATTTGCGTTCACTCTGCCGGCTGCCTATAAGGTCAGCCGCGGAATCCGCAAGCGGGTCCTTCGGGATTTCGCGCGAACGATCCTGCCGAGCCAGATCACCGAACGCCGCGACCGGATGGGATTCGCGACGCCCGACGCGGTCTGGTTGCGAGGGCCGCTCTGGCCAGTCGCCCGGGAGGAGCTTTCCGATTCCGAAGCGCTGTCGAGCGATTGTTTCGATTCGAAGCGCGTCAGGACGTTCGTCGAGGACTTCGAGCGCGGCGACCATCACGATGCACGAGCGATCTGGCGCATTTGGATGCTCGCGGTCTGGACGAGAAACTTCGGCGTGGCGATCTGAGGCGTTGACGCCGGTTGTCAATCATGGCTAGACTAAGCGCATCTTGGCTGACTCCAACGCCTTATCGCGCAACCCGAAGATCGAAGAAGCTCCACTGGAGAGCGATTTGATGTTGTTCGATCCTGCCAGCTCGAGGTTTTATGTCCTCAATCGCACCATGGCTTTTGTATGGCGCGAGTGTGATGGTCAAACCACGGTAGATGCGATACTCGAACGGATGACCCGGCAATTCGCTGGAGTCGATCGCAACTCGGCGTCGAAGGATCTCGGCGCGGCGGTCGATCAGCTCGTTTCCCTCGGACTGGTTCAGGCCCAACAAAGGTGAGCTTCACGTCGATTAGGAGGAGTAATGAACGAACAGGTCGCTACCCCGGTGATGGAAAAGGCGCTCGAGCTACCGGTCTACGAACCCCCTCGCCTTCAGGTGATGAACGAACGCGACATTCTGAACACGTTTCAGATCACGCAGTCGATGAACACCTGGTGGACCATGGGCGTCACGTGTCCTTGCACCTAGGACACGCACGACTCACTCGGTAACTCTTTCGCATTCGGGCGCCGTAAGGGTGCCCGGATGCGATTCTTTTTTGCCGGCTGATCTACATTCCCCGGATGACCCCTCCAATCATTCGCTCGATCACCTTCGACGAGATCCTCGAGCGCATCGGCAATTCCAAGCGGTCCCCGATCTGGTCGAGCTCCGCTTCCCTCGCTGAGCGAGTGATTTCGCTCGAAGGCGACGACGCTGCTCTCTTCGAGGACTTTTTCGCCGCGTTCGGCGGGAGTGATCCCGAAGAGCGACCAGCGCCATCCGATTCCTTTCTTACTGCGACGATCCGGACGGCGGATGGCAGCGAATTTGGGTGTATGTGGCTCCGACGGAATGGCAGGCCCTTTCCCGTCGATGAAGTTTTTTTTGGGCTCTCTTTTCCCGACTGTCCATACCGTTCGGCTCCGTCGGACGACGCGCGGTGGATGCAAGTCTGGCTGGCGGCAGATGATGTTCCGCGGTTCGCGTATCGCGATGACGTCTGTCTCTTTCGCAAAGCCGCCGACTGGCGCAGCAAGCTCATGTCGGTGATCTATCGCGGGTCACTTCGATTGCGCGAAGATCTGATTTTCTTTCATGCTTCCGCTCTCTCGATTGCGGGGCGCGGCGTCTTGATCGTGGGGCGCAAGAAGGCGGGCAAGTCGACGACCTCTCTCGCTCTTGCAGGCCGAGGTCATTCGATACTGGCGGATTCGTGCGCGTGTTACGCGCCGGCGACCGGCGAGCTCGTCCCCTTTCGCCGGCCGGTCGGGATTCGCGAGGGGCCGCGCTCCAGGATGGTGGATGCGGCGCTGGCGGGAAACACGTTGCGATCGGTCGAACGCGATGAATCTCTCCGGGTGGATGTCGAGACCCTCCTCTCGTTGGGACCACCGCGCGCGGTTCCCGCATCCGCGATCTTCTTTCTTCAGGGATTCGCCGATGCCACGCGGATCGAGAAATTGAAAAACGATCAGAGCGAAATCGGCAATCTGCGGCCGATCTACAGCTCTTTCGCCAACGCCCCGCACACGCAGCGGGTCTTCGAATTGATCCAGCTTCTGTCTCGTGCAAGACTGTACGCTCTCTGGCCAGGCGAACCGGATCACACTGCCTGCTCGATTGAGGAGGTCATCGCGTGAAATTGTCCGTTCAAGAACGTGCCGCATCGATTGCCACGTTTCGCTTCATCGAAGTGAAGCTCATGGAGCTGGTGGCGGCCTGGACGCCGTCGACTCCCGAGATGGAGGTCAAGGTCATGTTCGGACGCCACATCTGGGACTTCGCGCAACATGCGGACATCCTGGGCAAGCGCACGTTCGAGCTGCGGCTGCCCGAACAACATTCGCGCCGACCGGTGGAAAAGTACGCAGAGCTCCTGCAGTCGGCGCTTCCCATCCGGGGAACAGGCGAGCGGCTGGCCACTCTGTACGACGGCATCGTGCCGGGCCACGAAGCTCGCTATCGCACCTATCTGAGTGATACCGATCCGGTCCTCGATGAGCCCTCGATCGTTCTCATCGATCGCATTCTTCGCGACCTCGAACGCCAGCGCGCCGAGGCCCACGCGATGCAGAAGGCATTGACCTTGCCGACCTTCGATCCGAAAACGTTCATCGTAAGCGACCGCGCGATTGCCAATGTCGTGGCGCCGTCGTAGGGAAAAAAATCATGACCGATTACGGATTCTTCGATATCGGCGGCGGCATGAAAATGCGCGAGGAGCCGGCACGGGACGCCTGCTTCAAAGTCGTCCGCAAAGAGACCGACATGCACGAGCATGAGGGGTTCGGCGACATTGCCCGCCGTGAGATGGTGCATCGCCACATGAGCAACGAGATCACCAGCCTCGATATCGCCGCGCAGTGCTTGGTCGATTTTCCTGACGCTCCGTGGGGCTTGCGAATGGAGCTGGCGCGCCAATGCTGGGACGAAACGCGGCATGTGCGCGCACTGTACCGGCGGCTCACCGAGATGGGCGGCTACAAGGGAGAGTTTCCAATATCGGCGTTCGAATGGTCGATCACTTGTGCGATTGATAATCTTCCGGGCCGGCTCGCGACTCAAAATCGAACATTCGAAGCGGGAGCGATGGATGTTGTTGCTGGTCTCATCAGCAACATTCGCGGAGCCGGTGATTCGGGCACCGCCGACGTGCTCGATGGAATTCTTGCTGATGAGGTGCAGCATGTTCGCTTCGCGAACCGCTGGATCAAGAAGATGGCTTCGGAAGACCGGCGTGTCCTGATGAAAGTCGCCCAGGCAATCCGCTTCCTGGCGGAGGCCAATTCGAGACTGGTGGCGCAGGAGGGGCAATCGAGCGGCGGGGGAAAAGTGTACGAGGCGCCGGAAAAGCGCGTCCCCGCAGTGAATGTCGCCGATCGAAAGCTGGCCGAATTCACCGACGAGGAGGTACAGGAGATCCTGAAGCAGGCTGGGTTCCGATCGATCATTCCTCAGCCGCGCGAGGCGTCATCCGCATGACTGAGCCGACACCACGGCAATTGTTCGGGCCTCCGCCGGCGCGCGATCCTCGCTTCGAGGTCAGGGAACGTTGGGCGGAAATGCGCAACATCCCGGAAGGCGACCCGCTGGCCACGCAGGAGTTTCTGCATCGTCAGATGAATGAGGAGGTCAACAGCATCGAGATCACCGCTCGGAATCTCGTCGACTTCCCCGAGGCGCCGTGGGGTTTGCGAATGGCGATGGCGCGGCAATGTTGGGACGAAAGCCGTCACGTCGACGCCTTTCGCCGGCTCTTCGAGAGTCGCGGCGGGCGAGTGGGCGAGTTTCCTGTGTTGAATTTCCAATATCGCATCGTGACGAACTTGAATTCGCTCGCAGGACGATTGACAGTGCAGAACCGCAGTTTCGAAGCCGCGGGCATCGACGCCATCAAAGACGGAATTCAATCGTACGGCGAAGCACACGAGAAGGATTTCGTCGAGCTGTTCGAGGCGCAGTTGGCGGATGAGGTGCAGCACGTTCGCTACGCAAACGAATGGGTCAAACGGCTGATCGACGAAGGTGGCGCGCGCGTCGCTTTTGAAATCGCTCGCGCCGTAGCGCAGGCCGACGCGGGACTCAAAATCGTCGCGGGCGGCGCTTTAACAACCTATCCAATTGACGATGAAGTCCGCAGAGAGGCGGGGTTTACGGACGAGGAGATCGATGTCGTCCGCACATATAGCGAAAGTTGAGCTTGTTATGGAGCTCTCCACTCTGAACGAACGCGAGCTGGCGCAGGTGGTCACCCTGTGGAAGCGAACGTCGCGCGAACTCGTCACGACGTTTACCGGGACCAGCATGCGTCCCACGATCGATTCCGGATCCGAGGTCATCGTGAAGTGCGACTGTGCCGTCAACATCGGCGATGTGGTCGCCTACTGCCTGGCCGATCGCCTGATCGTGCACCGCGTGGCCGCCGCATCCCTGGACGGGGAATGGTTCGTAGTGCGTGGAGATGCGCTGGTCATTCCCGACGCGATCGTGCTGCCGAGGCAGATGATCGTGGGAAATATTGTCGCGGTGAAGCGAAACGGTACGTTTTGCGACCTTGCAGATGCGCCCCGCCCGCGTCGCCTCACGTCCTTCGTTGACGCGATCTGTGGCAGGCTCGCGCGAAACGAGTTTTTGCGACGCCATGTCCTGCGACGCTTTCTGCGCGTCGCTCGCCTGTTCCACCGTTTATGGGCAACAGCGACGACTGGCCTGTCCGGATAAGGATCCCGGACGGACGTCCACACTGACGAGGTCCTGGAACAGCGACGGCTGACGGTCGAGTCGCAGCAGGCGATTCAGCAGATATTTCGCGGCTACTTCGAGATCGCTCGAGCCATGCGAGATACAGATTGCCACTGTTCCCTGCGGTTCGATCGCGCGGGCGGGAATCTCGTTGGGCAGCACGAATACCCGGCTGGGATGCTGGAACTCATCCGGATGACGCGATGCGAGCTCTGCGCTGTTCCATGCCGGATCGATGAATACGCCGGAATCGCGCCCCCAAGCTTCGAGAAGTAGGGCATCTATTCCGGTGATGAAGTACGGATCGCCGTCGAGACCGTCGACGCAGAACCAGAGCGTCGCGAATTGGCTCCCCTCACGATGCTGCGCCAGAGAAAAAATGATCGCACGCTCTCTTGCCCACTCTGCTTGCCACGCGACGTACGTGCGCAGCGTCTCCAACGTGAATGCGGAAAGAACAATCATCAACGTCAGGAACGCCGGCCTGGAGAGTCCGTCGGTAACGCCGAACAGCAGAATGATGGACCAGACAATGAGACATGCCGCCGGCACGCCCAGAAGGAGCTCGCTCCGCGTATTCGGTCCATGGATCACCGCCGGGGCCTTTCCAACAGCGGCGTACGGCGCGATTGCCAGGAAAGCGAGAGTGAGCGCGAACAACATTCGACGGAAAGCGACCGGCCGATCGACTCCGAAGTGCTTTTCGCCGAGCTGGAACTTCCAGAAGGAAAACCACGCCAGCAGGAAGACCACTGCCGTGACAACCGGCACGGTCACGAGCTGGCGGAGGATCTGGTTCGACTGCGCGAAGCCGGCAAAGTAGGCGAACAGCGAAAGCTGTCGAAAGAATGACAATGGATTGATGTCGATCCTGTTGTAGGCCGCAAAGTAATTCCTCGGGGGGAACAGGAAGACTCGCGCCAGCCAGAAAATAAATGGCAGCAGAATGAAGGCAACATGCCGTGGAGCTAGCTGTGATGTGCCAGGACGTTGTTCCTTGAAGCGAGTTGTCCATCCGGGTGACTTTCGTCAATCTGAAAGCTCTTCAAACGAACAGGTTGACAGGAAGGTCCCGGATGAACGCTCACAAGAATGC
>JALYZI010000165.1 GCA_030948915.1 Acidobacteriota bacterium | reverse complement strand
TTTGCTCCTAGGCCGCGCTTGCGCGCAACTTCGCGATGATCCGTCCGAGCGCGCGATCCGCGCGGATCAAATGTCCAAGGACCGATTGCAATCCGCCGGATACCGCGGCCAGCGCGCCGTTGATCTTTTCCACGCTCTCCCCGAGCGGCCGCGTATTCGCCTCAGCCTGCCCGAGCGCGGCGTGGATCTGGGCAATCGCTTTCGCGGTCATGCTCAACCGCCAGGCGATCATGATCAGGCCCACGGCCAGCACCGCTACGAGAATCGCGATGTAAATCAAGGTTGCCCACAGAACGGGCGACATCACTTTCCTCCGCGCGCGAGCTGAGCGAGTTTCGCGTCGATGGCGCCGGCGCCCGCCGCGATTCCCTTTGCGGTCTCCAGGATTTCACTCGCGACGCCGTTCGTCTTCTGCAGCATCCAGATCGACACGGTGTTCGCGGCGATCTGTTTGCCGGCCAGCCAGATCGCTGCGGCATGCTTGTCGATGCTGCGCGCAGCGGTGATGATCACGAGCAGGAGCACGGCCACGATCACCACGACCAGTGCGCCGATTGCCCACGAGATTTTCCAGAGTGTCATCGGGTCCATCGGATCCTCCTACGATGAGTGGTGCACATCAACGGAACGACAGGTGCCCTCAAAGCCGGGCGCCTGGCAATCGCAATTCGGGTCGCTGCACGAGAGGTGGTCTTCTTTTCCGAGCACGTTGGAGAATTCATCCATGAATCGGCGGCCCGCTTCTGCCAGCCCCCTGTCAGTCAACGCATAGCGGTCGGCCGCCGCCGTGACAAGACCGCGCGCGATGAGCTGCCCGAGCGCCGATTGCAGCGCGCCGTCGTCAATGCTCAGAAAACGATTGAGCTGCTCCGGCGTCACGTTGTCGCCGACATGCTCGCCGCGCATCCAGTACATCATCTGCAGGATCTCGTCCTGGCACTGGACGCTGTTCATATGGCCACCTTGACCACCGCTTCGTCGACCATCACCGGAAAAACGTCGAGATGCAGATTCGTGTCATTCGCGCAGGCACCGGTCCGCAAATCGAATTTGCGGCCATGGCTCGGACACGCGAGCGCGAGATGGTGGAACTCGGCAGTCTCCAGCGTTTCGCCACCTTCGGGGCAGCGGTTGCGAAATGCGAACGGCCGTTGATCGATCGTGCAGACCAGCAGCTCATCTTCGAAGAGCTGGACTTTCATCCATTCCCCTTCGTGCAGATCCGACCAGTAGACGAGCGGAAGCCACTTCGCACCAGCAGGGAGCGCCGGCGTGGTCACACCGACCACTTCCACTCCCCTGAGGTCCGGCACATGTTCGAACAGCGTCGCTTCGACGCCGCGCTTCAGCGTGATGAGCGAGGACGCGCATCCGTTGCACGAACCGGTGAGTTGAAGAACGGCAACACGGCCGCGCATCTCCACCAGCTCGACGTCTCCGCCGTGACTATGCAACAGCGGTCTGGCCGCTTCCAGCGCCAACAGCACGCGCGTCCCGATGTCCTCGGTCGGAATCAGCTCGTATCCGCGAAGGAGGTCGCCGAGGAGCGGATCGTTCGCGAATTTGTCGATGACGTGCTGTCCGCCGGACTCGCGCACGATTTCGACCATCCGCTGCAGTGCCTCGCGATGCAGCTCCACGACGGGCTGAATCAATCCGAAGAGACGCTGCCGCTCCCGGTTATCGGGAGCCGCTTCCAGCTCCTGCATCAATACTTCTAGTTGCTCGAAAGACATGGAGTGAGGGCCCTGTCGATGACGTCGAGCGCGCGCTCGACGCCTTCCGCAACCTGCGGCGTCAAACCGATGCCGACATCGCATCGCGCCGGCTCGCAACCGACGACAGTGACTGCGGCGGGAAGGACATTCAACTGCCGCGCGAGTTTCATGGCGCGCGTTGGCTCGGCGATGTGAGGATCGATGCTGTCACCCGGACGCAGAGTCGTATCTTCAGCGCAGGGCGTGAAGGCAGTCACAGTTCCCGGACGCCCGCCGCGCTGCACGAGGTCGACGATGACGACCCGGTCGAAGCCATCCATCAGCTTCAGGACGAAATCGAATCCGCCGATTCCGACTTCGACGACTTCCACCGACTCCGGTACGCCGCGAGCGACGAAACGACGGATCACTTCGACGCCGAAGCCGTCGTCACCCAGGAGCAGATTGCCGAAGCCGGCGACGAGTGTCTTCATGATTGTTGAAGGCGCGCCGCCAGCTCGGAGATGGCGCGGATGGCCGGTGCGCCGGCATCGAAGTCGAGCGGCGCGACGCCAGCACGGTCCGCCTTCCCCATCGCCTCGTCATCGGGGATCGATCCGAGCAGATGAATGTTGTGCTGGTGCGCGAACTCGCGGAGCGCCTTGTCGTCGTCGGAGGAACGCACCTTGTTCGCGACACCGAAAACATGCGGGATACCCAGCTCACGCGCCAGCTCGGTCACCCGGGCTGCGGTCTCCATCGATTTGTAGTAAGGCTCGAAAATCGCGAGCAGCGTATCGACGTTTCGCGCCGTCCCACGGCTCAGATGCTCGAGGCCTGCTTCGATGTCGACGATCGTCGGCCGCTTTTCACTTCCGACGATCTCTCCGAGAAGGACGCGCACGGCGCCGTGGGCGGAGCACATTCAGCCGGCTCCTGCATGCTCGACGCGTCCCATCATCAGCAGCGAAACGCCATCCGGCGTTTCGGCGGAGTAGTCCTTCACGATCTCTTCGGCCGAGCGGGTCAGAACAGCTTTTGTTTTTCCTTCGCTATCGGTCACGCGCTCGACGATGCTGCGGTCGAGCGTCCGCAGAGCCGCTACCTCTTCGCGCGAGAGTCCCAGAGTTACACCGAGGTTCGGATTGGAGTCGGCGTCGATGGCGAGGACGCCGCTGTCGCCCGATCGCGCGAGCGTGCGTGCGAGTGTCCCGGCGATCGTCGTCTTCCCCGAACCGCCCTTGCCGGCAATGGCGATCTTCATGCGGCACCTGCTTCGGCACGCAGTTGTTCGATCAACCGTGGGATTGCGCTTTCCACCACCGGAGTCATTGTCTCGCCGAAGGAGTCATCGGCCGCTTCGACTTCGAACACAACCACATCGGGCGGCAGTTTACGGAAGTAGGTTGCAACGACGAGGAGATTGTGGAGGTCGATCACGCCGGTTGCCGCTTCGGTCACGCGCTGCTGGATCTCGTCCTCATCGGGAAGCTCGTGCCGCCATGCATAGCGATGGATCTCGCCCGGCGGCCCGCCTCGCTTCGCGCCGGAAACGAACACCATGCGATCGTATGGCGGGCGCTCGTCGAGCGCGTGCATGATGGCGATCGGCCCGTAGCTCAGATCCTCGACTTCGATTCCTTCCGGCCACAGAGAGCCCTGCAGCCGATCGATCAGAAGAGGTCCGAGCGACAGGTCGCGCAGATTGCGATAGCCGACGCCGGCGACGAGTACGCGGCTCATTCGATCCCGCATGCGCAGGTGTTCACGTCCTGTGTGACCACGTGATCGCCCGCGTAGATGTGCGTCGTGCACGGCATGCACGGATCGAAGCTGCGGATCGTGCGGAGGATGTCGATGCCCTTGAAATCTTCCGGCTTGTCGAACTCCTCGAGGATCGGAGTCTGGAGGACTGCCTCTTCGTACGGCCCGGGGCCCCCCCATGGATCTTTCGGTGAAGCCATGAGTGTGGACGGCGTCACGATCTGATAATTGACGATCGCGCCTTTGTCCAGCTCGACGTGATGCGTGAGCCAGCCGCGTCCCGCTCCCCAGAAGCCGACGCCCATGCGATGGTTTTTCGGAACCTCAAATGGCGTCGACGTGCGCGTGTCGCCCTGCTTGAGCAGATCCATTCCCATGAGCCAGTTGTCGTACGCCACGACTGCGTTGTATCCGATGGCATACGCGCGCGAGAGGTTGCGCTCGAATGCGTTCCACACTTCGGGGATCTTCCACTCCGCGATCATCTCGGGCCGCTCGTGCAACGGGATCTTGATGAACAGCGAACGGTCGCGGATGTCCAGGAAACGGCGATGCGGGAGTTTGTTCGCCAGCACAGTGTTCCACATCCGGATGAACGTTCCCGTCTCGACGGCGGTGCGGTCCCAACGCGGTGCGGTCGACCAGCTGTACTTCTCTTTCCAGTTGGTGCCGGTGGGCTTCGGCTTCGTCTCTTTGTTCCATGGGTGATATGGACTGAGCGGCGCGCCCATCGGGTCCGTCGGATGGGGATGTCCGCTCCACTGCTCATAAAACGAGTGCTCGACGAACTCCTCGAGGCCGAGGTTGATCTGGCGCAGCTTCGAGGTCACGAGTTTTCCGTCGATGATCACGCCGGGAGTCGCCCATCGCCGCTCGCCCCAGTCGTCGCAGTTCTCGTACGTTCCGTCATAAGCGTACGGATCGTCCCAGATGCCGGTGTCGGCGAAGTTCAAAGGACGCGCGCCGACTTTCTTGTACTCCGGGTTCGCGTCGTAGAAGAACGTGGTGATGTCTTCCCAGATCGCGATCGATTTCTTCGCGACGTCGAACATCTTCATCAGGCGGTTGAGGAAAATATTGAAGCTGGAGATCGTGACGTTGTGGCTGACGCCTCCCGGAACGATCGTCTCCGGGTGCGGGTACTTGCTCATCAGGACCACATAGCCCTCGCGCGCCACGCGCGTCATCTCCAGCGCCTCGAGGTACAGCTTTCCGCTGAGCGGGTTCATGTCGTGGAACAACTCGGACATGAGTTTGTAGCCATGCACGTCGCCGTGTTTCGTGGGCGTGGTCTTCGAGCGCTCCCACAATCCGCGGTCGGTGCGCATCAGCATCTGTTCGGAGTAGTCGGGACCGGCGAGCATGAAGAGATGCATGGTGTTGTCCCACGTGAACTCCATGCTGAGCGCGAGATTGCGGATCACGATGGCGAGAGGCGGTGGCTGGATCCCGAACGCCATCTCGATTGCCAGCGACGAACATGTGGCGTGAACGCCGCCGCAGACGCCGCATGCCCGGCTGCTGATGAAGATCGCATCGCGCGGATCGCGGCCTTTCAGGATGACTTCGTATCCGCGGAACAGCGTGGCCATCGAGGCCGCTTCCAGGACCTTGCGCGCTTTCAGATCGACCGTCGAGTGAAACGCGAGCGCGCCGGCGATGCGCGTGACGGGATCGAAATCGAGCTGCTTGATGAAGCCGTTCTGCGCCATCAACTGTTTGAGGGCGTCACGCGAGATTTCCTTGCGTTCGTAGTGATAAGGATCAGTGAGGCCGCCCTTGAGGGTGGCCTTGCCGTTGGCGTCAAACTCGATCGGCAGATTCTTAAAGCACATGACTATTCGAGGTTCGGAGCGATCGCACCCTTTTCGCGGCGATCCGTGGCTTCTTTCGCCCGTTTTCCCGCCCGCCGCTCATACGGCAGCACCTTCTCCTTCTCTGCGTAGCGCGGATCTGCCCCTTCGGCCTGATTCCGCTTGACCGGCTCGACTTCGAATCCGTCGCGGAATTTCGTCTCCGGCGTGTTGCGTCCGGGAGCCTTTGAGTTGCTGAACTGACGCATGCGATAGAAATAGTGGACGAACCGCTCGATCAGCGGCTCCGGACGCCGCTCGGCTGCCCACCCGCTGGGGATTTCGCCCTTGGAATGCCACATCGATTCGCGGTTGAGCGAGTCGCGCGTGAAGCTGCGCAGGAAACGCATCGCCGTCCCAGAGGTGGTCGCGATCGCCGTCGACACCGCGGATCCGGGCGGACGCTTGTAGAACGGCGAGAACTTGTCGGGGAAGCCGGGCATCGTGCAGCCGATGCAGATGCCGCCCTGGTTCATGCAGCCGCCGTAATGGCGGATCGCGCCGCGCTCCGCGATGTTGCACTGCACGACCGGTCCCCAGCATCCGATTTCGACGAGACACTCGGCGTCGCCATACTTTTTCGCGAAGATGCCTTCTTCGTAGTAGCCGCCGCGCACGCAACGGTTGTGCACCGTGTCGCGGAACTGCCATGCCGGACGTCCGAGCTCATCGAACTCGGGAAGAGGCCCGGTACCCTGAAGAAAGTGCAGAACCATCGCGACGACTTCGGTGAAGTTGTCGCCGACCGGCGAGCATCCCGGAATGTTGATCACCGGGAGGCCGAACGCGCTCCGATAGTCCTTGCCGAGGTAATCCATCATGCCCATCGCGCCGGTGGGATTGCCGACCGCCGCAGGGATTCCGCCCCACGTTGCGCAAGTTCCGATGGCGATCATCGCGGCAGCGCCGGGAGCGAGCCGATCGATCCACTCCATGACCGAGATGACTTTGCGTCCGTCTTCATGGGAATGACGCGCGCCGAGTCCAACCCAATAGCCATCGCCCTGAATCAGTGAGTCATCGACGGCCGAGCCCTCGAGAATGACGACGTATGGCGCGTCGAGTTTGCCCTCGGCTGCCAACTCGAAGTTTTTGACGAACTCGGCGCCCGGCTCGATGCTCAAAACCGGGTGGTAGAGGATCAGACGCGGAAGGCCCGGAATGCGCGCGAGCAACAGATCCTCGACCGCGGGCTCCGTCGCACCGGTCACGGCAATCGAGCAACCGTCGCAGCTCATGCCCGCGAGCCAGAATGCGTAGATTTTTCCGAGGGGCGGCGCACCGGGATTGACGCTGTCGTCGAACTCGACTCCCGGCCCGCCGGCTACCTTGCCTGTCGGAATGTCGGTCATGATGGACAACTCTCCCTCCGCGCGTCTGCAAAGTCAACGACACTTCGATTTTCCGAAGCGGCTCAGCTGTAAGGATTTCCTTCGCGGAAGAGGCGGCGCAGCGATTCGCGCAGAGCACGGCCGCGCTCCGTCAGGACGTAGTCCGTCATCGGAGGGTTGATGCCGGCGTTCTCACGCACGATGAGACGCACTTCCTCCAGCTCATGAAGCCGGGTGGCCAGTGTCGACGATGAGATGCCGCCGAGCTGGGACTGGATCTCGACGAACCGGGTGCGCTCGCGCGCGGCGATCACATTCAGGACCTGAAGCGCATATCGCCTTCCGACCGCCAGCACGATCGGCTCGAGCGAGCAGTAGCAGGAATCGATGTCGGCGTCGAGCGTGACGCATCCGCATTCACGAGTGGTGGCCAAATGTCAGCCGGCCTTCTGCATTTCCCGGCCGCAACAACAGCGCGGCTTCTCTTTGCCCTCGCACGATTCCGGTGCGCCCTTCGTCACCTGGATCTCGCAGCCACAGCTCGGTTCGGGACAGCGGAAACGATCACCTTTCTTGAAACGGGCCATTCATTTCTCCTTTCCTCGCAGCTCTCCAGCGCCGGGCGCTCCGCGCT
>JALYZI010000164.1 GCA_030948915.1 Acidobacteriota bacterium | reverse complement strand
ACTATCACCGCAGCAAGGATGACGCGCTGGCGGTCGTGCGTGAGATCGGTAAAGACGCGCTCGCAATTCAGGCCGACGTCGCCGATGCCGCGCAGACGGAGTCGATGATCGACGCGATCGTTGCGCGTTTCGGCCGCATCGACGTCCTCGTGAACAATGCCGCGACGTTCGATATGAATCCATTCGACGGCGACGACTATGCGCAATGGCAGCGTGGATGGCGGCGCACATTCGATCTGAACGTCTTCGGAGCTGCCAACGCGGCGTTTCTCGCGATGCGGTCGATGCGAAAGAACGGCGGCGGAAAAATCATCAACGTCGCATCGCGCGCCGCCTTTCGCGGCGAGACTGAGTTTGCGGATTACGGCGCATCGAAGGCCGCGCTCGTCAACCTGACGCGTTCGATTGCCCGCGGCTGCGCGAAGGACAACATCATCGCGAGCTGCGTCGCCCCCGGGTTCATCGAAACCGAGATGGCGCGCTCGGAGCTCGAAGCGCATCGCGAAGAAATCGAGCGGCAGATTCCGCTCGGACGCGTCGGAAGCGTCGGCGATGTTGCCGCCGTGATCTTGTTTCTCGCGTCACCGATGGCTGACTACCTCAACGGTGTGACGATCGACGTCAACGGCGGCTCCTGGTTTCACTGATATTCGTGGCAGGTTGTTTGCTGACAGAGGACCGAGCCCGGAGAGCTCACCTTCTTTGACCGGCACAGGTCGAAAAATCCTGGTTGTGGACGACGACGATTCCATTCGGCTGATGGTTGAGCGCGTCTTGCGGCGAGAGAACTACGAAGTCGATTCGGCTTGCGACGGGTTCGAAGCGATCGAGAAAATCGGCAGGAACGATTACTCGGCGATTCTGCTGGATCTCATGATGCCGCGCGTCGACGGCTTCGGCGTGCTCGACTATCTGCAGGAGCATCGCCCCGAGCTCGGCAGCACCGTCATCGTGATGAGTGCGAATCTGCCCGCAGCGTCCGATGCGGCTCGCGAGCGAAGTATTCGTCGGGTATTGCCAAAACCGTTTGATCTCAGTGCCTTGATCGAGGAAGTTCGCGGCCCGCATATTGCTATTGAGCAGGGTTGAGTATGTCGTCCTTGTTGGTAATTCTAGTAGTGGCGTTGGCGGCCGTTGTGCTCGCTCTGGGGCTCGCCTACCTGCCGATGCGCCTGCTTCTGGCGAGCATGGCCAAGCGCGTTGCTCAGCCGATCCGCGATTTCATCCAGCGGCAGCGCGATCGCCGCACGTTGGAGCGCGCTACGCCGGACCGCCGGAAGGTTTGAGCGTTTGCTCGATCAGACGATCGAGCGCGGCGGTCTCGTTCGGCAGCACCGGTCCGATTTTTCGCCACACGATTCGACCGTCGCGTCCGATCAGAACTGACGTCGGCAATACCGTCGTGCGCAAAACATTGGCGACCCGCCCCTCGGCATCGATCGCGATCGGATACGTGACCTTGTTATCGTCGACGAATTTCTTCACTTCGGCGTCGCCGCCTTCATCAACACTGACGCCGACGACCTCGAGGCCTCGCGCGTTGTATTTGACATGCAGCGCCTGCAGCTCCGGAGTCTCGAAGCGGCACGGACCACACCACGTCGCCCATACATTGAGCAGAACGACGTGTCCCTTTTCTGACGCGACGTCGAAAGATTTTCCGTCGAGGAGCTTCACCGAGTACGGGGGCATGACGTCGCCGGCTTCGGTTTGAGACACGACGACCGCCGGTTTTGGTTTTGGCTTCGGCCTGGCTGCCCCCGGCGAGACGGATTGCTCACGACTGCACGCAGCCAGTGCGACGAACAGAAGAACCGCCGACGACTTACTCTTCGGTCTCTTCCTCGGGCTTCTTGCCACGCGCGATGACCTCCGGCTCCATCGGCACGGCCTCGGCAGGAACTGCCTCGGCTGCGACCGGCACTTCCTCTGCGCGCGCATGCGTCACGCCGACGACCACGCGGTCGCCATCGTCGAGGATCTTGACGCCTTCCGGCGCTTTGAGGTCGGAGATTCGCAGGTATTGATGCATGCCGAGGTTGGAGATGTCGATGTCGATCTTGTCGGGAATGGCGTTGGGCAGACACTCGACGTGAACGTCGCGGATCTGAAAGTCGAGCAGGCCGCCTTCTTTGACACCGATGGGCGACCCGTTGACGTGGACAGGAACGGTCGTGCGGACGACTTCATCCATCAGGATGCGGATGAAGTCGACGTGCATCATCTTGCGGCTGATCGGATCGATCTGAATGTCCTTGATCATCGCGTGACGCTGCTGATCGGCCGACATCTTCAGCAGAAAGATCGAGCGGACGCCGTGCTCGCTCTTTTGAATGAGGTCGGTAATCGCTTTGCGGTCGACATCAATGGGAACGCTCTCGCGATGGCCGCCATAAACGACTGCCGGGACTCTCCCGCTCATTCGAAGCCTTCGCGCAGGCCCCTTCCCCGATTGCTCCCGGCGCGATACTTCCAGTGTCAGCTCAGCCATGACGCACGACTCCTTCCAAGGTGGTACTGCTGGTGTAGCGAAAGTCGCTAAACCCAGCAGGGTCAGCAAAATTCCCATCAAAAGCAGGCGCGAAAGGCGCGGGGCGCGGGGCGCGGGGCTACATCTCGAAGAGGGAACTGACCGAATCCTCACTATGGATTCGTTTGATGGCTTCGGCGAGCAGCTCGGCAATCGATAACGTCTTGAGTTTCGGGCACTCCGCCTCTTTCTCGACGGTCGGCATGCTGTTGGTCGCCACGACGCGCTCCAACGACGAGTTATTGATCCTTTGGACCGCCGGGCCGGACAGGACGGCATGGGTGCACGAAGCCGAAATCGATCGCGCTCCCTTCGCCATCAACGCCTCGGTCGTGTGGATCAGCGTGCCGGCGGTGTCGATGATGTCATCGACGACGAAGACGTTGCGTCCTTCCACGTCGCCGATGATGTTCATGACCTCGGTCTGGTTCGCGGCCACGCGGCGTTTGTCGATGATGGCCAGCGTTGCGCCCAGCCGCTTCGCGTATGCGCGGGCGCGCTCCACGCCTCCGGCATCGGGCGAGACGATTGTCAGATCGGCGGCCTCGAGGTCGCGCAGATAGCGAACGATGACCGGCGCCGCGAAGAGGTGATCGACCGGAATGTTGAAGAAACCCTGGATCTGCGAGGCGTGAAGATCGAGCGTGAGTACGCGATCGGCGCCGGCAGCGCTGATCAGATCGGCGCACAGCTTCGACGTGATCGGAACCCGCGGCTTGTCTTTTCTGTCCTGCCGCGCGTAGCCGTAATACGGGACGACGGCCGTGATGCGACGAGCCGACGAGCGCTTGAATGCATCGAGCATGATGAGCAGCTCCATGAGGTTGTCGTTCACCGGCGGCGAAGTCGGCTGAATGACAAAGACGTCGGCGCCGCGCACGTTCTCGTCGATCTGCACGTAGTTCTCGCCGTCGGAGAAGCTGTACAGCGAGACGCGGCCCGGCGCGATCTCCAGCTTGCCGCAGATCTCCTGCGCGAGCGTAGGGTGAGATCTCCCGGTGAAAACCTTCAGAGGACCGTACAAGGCGCGCAGATTATATGTTCAGCCCGCGCAACGCTGGAGAATGGCGAGGCCTTTTCCACCGTCCTGCGCCTACTTCGACTTGACGATCGGCTGACCGTTCACCACTTCGAACGAGAACGTCAGATCAAAGAAAGTCTTCAGTGGTCGCTGTGACGACATGATCCGGAAGTCTGGTTTGCCATCGCCGTCGGAATCGGGTCCCGGCCGAAACTTGCGAATCACCGGCGGCTGACACTTCCAGCGCATCAGCGTTTCTTTCAATGCGCTTTCGAACGCCGGGCGATACTGATCGTCCGTCGAGACCGCGATTGGGCTCGGCTCGATTTTCCAGGCCGATCCTTTTTCGTCGAATGTCACGCGAAGACTGACGACGTGGGGCCCGAGGTGCAGCGGGATCAACTGCGCGGGATAAACGGGCGGCGGATTCTCGGGACGGAGGCGCGGCCCGACGAATTGTTCGTCCGGACCTAGCTGCACGGTCGGGGCATTCGGATCGGGGACCAGCTTTGCCGAGACTGCGCCACTCGCCGGCGAGATCGCGGCGACATCCGTAGCTTTGATCTCCTGCGGCGCGCTGCGACATGCCACAAGAACGAGGAGCACGCATCGCGCGAGTCTCACGGCGTCAGCGCCTTCCCCTCAGCGCACATCGGGCATTCAGCCGGAGACCAGATGTTGTTCGGCGCATGCGTGAGTGTTTCCAGCGGGAGTTTGTTGGCGGCGGCGAATTCGACAAACGAGCGGCCGAGGACTGCGAGCGACGCTACGACGACGGTGTCTGCGCCGATGTCGATCAAATCGGCGAGCGTCCCGCGAACTGCCGAGCCGGCGCTGATGACATCGTTGACGATTGCAACGCGCCGGCCGCGAAGTTCGTCGCGCACGGATTCCGGAACGCGGTATTTCACGGGATACAACACGTCGGATTCGCGGTCATCGAACCTCTCGGCGTACGTGAAGAGGGTCTGCAAACGCGATGCGACCATGAGCGCGATGAACGCCCCTTCGACGAGCGGACCGCAGACAGCATCGAGATCGTAATTCGCCAGGCGATCGGCCAGTTGGTCGGCGAGTCGTCTGGCCGGCTCAGGTTTCAGGCACAACCGCTCGAGATCGATCCACGTATCGCTGTGATGGCGGGACTCATACCGGAAGTGTCCCCTCCGGATCGGCAACAGATCGAGCATGCGGAAGAAGTCTACGCCGCCGGAATCCAGCACGTGACGCCGTGCCGCCGCCGTTGCGCGCATGCGGCTGAGATCACTCCAGTGTACGCATTGCGCGCGCGATGGCGTTGAAATCGGCCTCCCCGATCTCGAACAGCCCTCGCCGAAACGGGAAGCCCCAGCTCTTCTTGTTCGTGATGAACTCCAGCTGCTCGATGAGCGGCTGAATCGGCGCGTCCTCGGCGGCGAAGAATCTCATCCTGCGACGCCAGCCCGTCTCGGCCTCGAAAGGAATCTCGTCGATCACTTCGCCGATAGCTGTGAACTTCCGTTCGGTGTACGGCGAATAGAAAGCGATGCGATCGCCTTTGCCGAGGCGCTTCAACCGCGCCTGCTTACCGTGATTCGCCTGAGTGAAACCACCTTCAAGGCCTCTTTGTACATGATCGCGTGACACTGTATTGATCCAATAGCGCATAGTGTCCCGAGGTTCCCTCGAAATTGTCCCACGCGCAAATTTTCTACACTGTGTGGAGCGATGCGAATTCTGGCGATCTCCGGAAGCTTGAGAAATGGTTCATCGAGCGCGACGCTGCTGCGCGCTGCGGCGATGATCGCTCCCTCCGGAGTCGAGATCGTGGCGTACGACGGCATCGGCGAGCTACCGCATTTCAATCCCGATCTGGACGACGGAACGCCGCCGGAGATCGTCGCAAAGTTTCGCGGAGAGGTGGCGGCGGCGGACGCGCTGATGATTTCGAGTCCGGAGTACGCGCATGGAGTTCCGGGCACGCTCAAGAACGCGCTCGACTGGCTGGTCGGCGGCGCGGAGATCAATGGCAAGCCGGTGGCGCTCGTGAATGCATCGGCGCGCGCGACGTACGCTCAGGCTGCGCTGCAGGAAACATTGAGCGTCATGGGAGCGAGAGTCATTGCGAGCGTGATCTCGCTCGACGGACGGAAGAATCTCGATGCACGAGCGATGATGGATGATCCCGAGATATCGTCCGCACTGCGTTCGGTCATTGAGGACCTTCGATGAGCGCCGAAAAGCAGTCCTGCGGACTCGTTTTGACGGGTGGCGGCGCGCGCGCTGCCTACCAGGTCGGAGTGCTGCGCTGTATCGCCCGGCATCTTCCCAACGCAAAATTCGACATCATCACCGGCGTCTCAGCGGGCGCGATCAATGCCGTTTTTCTCGCATCGCGGCATGCGCCATTGCGAGACATCGTCGAAGAGGTGGATTCCGTCTGGCGGCAACTCCGCGTCCAGGACATCATGGAGATCGACGCGTCGGCTCTTGTTCGGAACGTCGTCACCTGGGGCACCAAGCTCGTGTCAGGCGGCGCTCCGGCCGCGCCGCGCGTTCATGGACTGGTCGACACCGCCCCGCTGCGAAAAGTACTCGAAAGACTCTTTCCGCTCAATGCCGACGGCGAGATCATCGGCGTCGCTGAAAACATCGCGCGCGGCGATCCGAAAGCGGTTGCCGTCACAACTCTCGATTACACGACCGGACAGACGGTGACATGGACGCAGGGATCGAACGTCGAAATGTGGGAGCGCCCCTTGCGCCGCAGCGTGCTCGCAAAGATCTCGGTCGATCAGATCATGGCGTCGTCGGCACTCCCGATCGTGTTTCCGGCCGTGAAAGTCGGCCGGCACTATCACGGCGACGGCGGCATCCGGCTCTCTGCACCGCTGTCCCCCGCCCTGCACCTCGGCGCAACGCGAATCCTGGCGATCTCGACGCACTACGATAAAACATTCTCGGAAGCCGACGAGCCGCAGACCGTCGGATATCCGCCGCCCGCCCAGATTCTCGGCCAGCTCGCCAATGCGGTTTTCCTCGACGTGATGGATGAGGATGCGGTCCGGCTCGAACGCTCCAATGCTTTATTGAGCGAGATTCCGCCCGATCGGCGACACGGTTACCGTCTGGTCGATTTCACGAGCATTCGGCCGTCCCAGGACCTCGGCAAGTTGGCGGGGGCGTACGAACCGCAGCTTCCGCGCGGCTTCCGCTTCCTCACCCGAAGCCTCGGCACGCGCGAGACATCGAACGCCGACTTCCTAAGCCTGCTGATGTTCGTTCCCGAATACCTGCAGAAGTTGATTGAGATCGGCGACGCCGACGCCGAAGCGCGGATCAAGGAAATCGTGAAACTTCTCGAGGGTCATTAGATGCGAGAAATCGGCGAGCTCGAACGCGCGGCGCGCTCTCCCGCCGCCTCGGCGCGCGTGCTGAAGCTTCTCGCTGCGCTCGATCGCGCCATCATCCGCGACGGCCAGCTACTGGCGCGATTTCACGACGCACTTCTCTTCTGCTGCGCGTATCCCGCCTCACGCGAGATTCTGCGACGTGCCGAATCCATCCTGAAGCGTTTCAAGAGACGGGTGGAAATGCTCGATGACGCCGATCCTCTAATGGATCCCGAAGTCTCCGGTATCGCCGGCACATCGGTGGACGTGATCTTCTCGTACGACTTTGCGCGCTGGCTTCACGATCGGTTTCCGAAGCAGCTCGAGATCGATTGGGATGATCCGCCTGATCCGGATCGCCTGGCAACGGCCATCACGCCGCATATTCCGATTCTTTGGGAAGAAGCCAGCGTCGACGCCAATGTGCAGTTCCTCGATTATCTCCGCGCCGCCGGCGCGTTAGGCCGCGACAAAGGTCTGTCGTGGCTTCTCACTCACCTCACCCAACCGCTCTACGATTCCCTCGGCATTTGGATCCGTTGGGCGCTCCGCAATTCTCCGGTCACTCGCACACTCCTGCGCCGTCGACCACCGAAGATCTTTTTCCAGACCACGCCCCTGCTCTCGCGCCGGGATGTCTCGATCGATCGCGAGCTCACGGGGCCGAAGCTTCCCGTCCGACGCCTGTCGCGCCGTGAAGGAGAGGAAGTCCTCGACATGGCGCGCGCCGCGCTGGCGGTGCGTTACCGCGAGGTCTACTCATTCACGTACGGCGATCCATCGACGGTCGTATCCGCCGATTGCGGCCGTGGCGTCGAGATTCTCCTGGTCGGCATCGTCCCGGAGAAGCGCCTGCCGATCCGCGCCGGTTTCGCGCCGTTCATCCTCCGCAATGGTGTTCCGATCGGATACGCGGACGCATTCGGCATCTGCGACCGAATGGAAATCAGCTTCAACATCTTCTACGCGTTTCGCGATGGCGAGTCGGCATTCTGTTTCGCACGGTTGCTCAAGCTCTATCACCAACTCTTCGGCTCGACGACTTTCTCACTCGATGCCTACCAGGTTGGCCTCGGCAACGCAGAAGCAATCGAGGCCGGCGCGTACTGGTTTTATCGGAAACTGGGATTTCGCTCGACGGACGCGAATGTCGAGCGCATCGCGCGGCGTGAGGAGCAGCGGATCGCCGAGAGTCCGCGCTACCGAACGTCCGCCCGCATTCTTCGAACGCTGGCCGGGAGCCGCATGATTTATGGAGCGCAGGAGTGGGAGCGATTTCACGTGCGGAACATCGCGACGAAGATGGCGCGGCGGCATGTGTCGAACATGTTTGACCTGATTTCCGATCTGCCACGCGCCGAAGTGCGGGAGATCCTGGCCGCGAAGCGCGGTCGCGATGAAGGCGACTACCTTCGCTTCACGGCAAAGAACGGACGCGGGCGCGATGCATTCATTCGATTGGGCGGGCCGGGCCGGAAGAGCCACCACAGCGCAAAGCCGGCACCGAAGATCCCCACGACGCTGTAGAAGTGCGCGCTGGCGCCCCAGAAGTTTCGCGCGACCGAGCCGTAATTGCGTTCGCTCCACGCGCCGAGGCGCAATGCGTAGATCGACTGAACATTCATCACCACCGCGGCGACATGCACCAGAATCAGGACCAGGCTCGCCAGCAGCAGGCCGCGGACGTTGCGATCACTCAGCGGCTGACGGCTCACCGCGAAGAGCGTCGTGAGAAGAATGATGTTCGACGTCAGGTCCATCAGCACCAGCCCGGGCCTCGGCGAAGCGCGCGGAAAGTCGGTTCGATCGATCGTCAATTGTGTTCCGTCGGCGATGAGGCGCGTAACGGGAGGACGCTCGGCGACGCGAATCAACGGTTCCGTCAATGAGGCCAGCAGACGCGCATAGGGAGAGGACAGCGCCCACCAGAAGACGAGTCCGAGAACGAAACCGGTCGCGCCCTTAGCGAGATTCGGCCAGAGGTTTTTCAGCAAACTTCCAGCTCCACAGAATGAAAATCGAGATCGCTGCCAGGATGACCAGCGACTGCCAGACCGCCACGTGAAAAAAATCGAAGACGCGGCGATAGTGATCTCCGAGCCAGAAAAGAGAGCTGAGGCGCACGACGTTGATGAGCTCAATGGCGACAACGGCGAGCGACAATCCGATCAGCCGCGAGCGCAAGGTCGCCGGAAACGCAAAGATCGCCGCCGCCAGCAGGATGGCTGCCTCGATTCCATTGCATCCATTCTGCACGTCGAGAGCGAATCGCGGCGACCGCATGACTGTCCCCGCCGACTCCACGCCACTGCCGAGAACACGCAGCATGACGGCCGCGGAGCGCGCTACGATGACGGTGAAGGGAACGATGACGTAATCGTTCACCGGATTGAGCGCGACCACGACGTAGAGAACGACCATCGCAGCGGCGAACTTCGCGACAAAAACCGTCCGAGACTTCACCGAAAGGGCGCCATGAGAACGTGCCGGGGGTTGACGCTACATCGCAGATTTCTTCATGACGAACAGTCCGGCGCCCACCAGGAGAAGCATGAGAATCGCACGGCCGACGGAGTCGAGAGTCGGACCTCCGGCAGCTCCGACCGGCGGAACAATCGCGGCGGCTGAGCAGCCGCCGAGTGTGTTGCCGCCGCCGCCAGGCATGGTCACCGACGCGATGATTCCCACCGCTCTGCCAGACAACTGCGTGTTGGATGAGACCGTGACGGCCTGATCCGCGATGACGGTTCCAAAGAAGTTGTTTCCGTTGAGAACTGCCGAGGTTCCGACCCGCCAAAAAACGTTGCAGGGATTAGCCGTGCCGTTGACAATCGAGCCGACGTTGGCCGTCAGCGAACTGGCCACGACGAAGATGAAGATGCCGCTGCCGTTGAGCGTTAGCGTTCCATTCATTGCCAGGTCGGCCGCCCCAATATTGTAGACGCCGGGCGTGAGCACCTGTCCATTGAGTTGTGGACCCAGCGGGATCGCGCCGGGCAATAGTCCCTGAGCACCCATGTTGTTCCACGCGGTTCGGGCTTCCCCGATTGCCGCCTGTACGGTCAAATCATTCGTATAGTGAACGATGAACGGTGGAACGGTGCGCGAAGGTCCGGGAATGGTCGAGCCGACGAAGTTCGTGATCGAGGCAGTCGGCGAAGAACCGACATCTCCGTTCACGGCCGTCCCGAGGCCCGTGGAACCGACAACGCCGGCTCCGCCCAGCACTCCGAATTGCCGGAGGTTGTTAAGACCCAGAGTTGGATCCACTTGGGCCTGTGCTGGCAACGTGAAAAAACTGAAAGCTGCGATGGCGATGATTGTCAGTCCGATGTCTTTTCGCTTTTTCATAGCCGCAATGCCATCCTATTCATATTCTCGATTCTATTGACATTCACAGTTCTCGGTTGTATTCAAAAATAGCACACTTCTTGAAGTGGTAATTGCCGAGATGACCATTTGATCCTGCGACGGGAACGAAGTTTCGCCGACCTCTTCGTGTCGCTTCTTCTCGACCGCAACGCACAAATCAGGCAGACCTCGTCGCTCAGCGGTTTCAACTCCAGCGAAAGACGTCTCGCTTCGCGTTCTCCCGCTTCTCGCGCATTTCGGCATGAGCCACTTCCGCAACCTCGGATACACCGATTAACAACGGCAGTCACACGTCGTTGTTGAACGTGTCCTGCACGACTAGGGCTAAATCCACCCGCGGTTCGGTTCTTGCACCTCAACGGTATACCGACTCACCGAAAAGCGTCCACGTCTGTTGTACCGGCCGCGCTCGGTTAACCAAGACTCGAAGGGAACTCATGTCCTCTGAAGGATCGATCGCTCCGAAACGCAGCCCTGGCTCTACTATTCACGTGGTCATTCCGGCAGACCCGGCCAGAGAGCAGCTCAGCGCCCTCGCTGCGGAGATGCTGGAACGGCGCGACGCGATTCTCGAAGCCTGGCGCTCGCTGGGTGAGGCTGCCCCTGAAGGCAACATCGCGTCATCTCTCTCGCGTGTGCAGTTCAACGACCACATTCCCGCGGTTCTCGACTGTTGGGCGCACACGATCCAGGAAATGTCATGCGGGCAGGATCTGGTCGAAGAAATCCAAAACCAGAAAGTGTGCGATCACGGCTTGCAGCGCTGGCAGCAGGGTTATCAACTGCGCGAGCTGATCCGCGAGTGGGGACACCTGCAGATGTCGTTCAACGACGAATTGGAACGCTACGCATCCGCCCATCCTTCTCTCGAGCCGAGCGTGATGCCCACGGCCCGTCGGGCATGGACCAGGTTATGTGCTGACGGCGTCATCGACAGTGCGACGCAGTATTGGCGTCTCCACCAAACGGAATCTGCCGGGCATGTGAACGAACTCCAGCAGGCGCTATCGGCCCTTCAGAGTATTGAGCATTCGCGAGCCGAGGCATGGCGTACGGCTGCACACGATTTGCGCGGCAGCGTCACCGTCGTAAAG
>JALYZI010000149.1 GCA_030948915.1 Acidobacteriota bacterium | reverse complement strand
TCAACGGTGCGAATTTCATCGGGACAAGCTCGGTCAAATTCAACGGTGTGGCTGCGACGACCTTCACGGTGTACAGCGATACGCAGATCGGCGCGAATGTTCCGGCCGGCGCGACAACAGGACCCGTGACGGTCACGACATCCGTCGGCACCGGCACGGGTCCAACGTTCACAGTCACCACATCGCCGCCGACGATCACGAGCTACTTCCCGACCTCCGGTCCCATCGGAACTTCGATCAGCGTGAACGGTTCGAACTTCAACGGCGCGACGTCGGTGAAGCTCAACGGAACTGCGGCAACCTTCATCGTCAGTAGCGATACACAAATCGCGACCACAGTCCCAGCAGGAGCGACCACCGGACCCGTGACCGTGACGACGGCTGCTGGCACAGGAACGGGCCCGGCATTCACCGTCACCATTGCTCCGCCCACGATCACAACGTTCTTCCCTTTGTCAGGCCCGGTTGGAATTTCGGTGAGTATCTCCGGAACGAATTTCAACGGTGCAACCGCCGTAAAGTTCAATGGCACGAGCGCGACGTTCCTCATCAGTAGTGACACGACCATAGCCGCCACGGTGCCGGTCGCCGCGACAACCGGACCCGTTAGCGTGACGACGCCAACAGGCACCGCAATCAGTATCAACAGCTTCGTCGTCAATGGGCCACCGACGATCACGAGTTTCTTCCCGGTGTCAGGATCGCCATCGACTCCGGTCAGCGTCAGTGGAACAAACTTCAATGGCACCACGTCGTTGAAGTTCAACGGCGTATCCATTGCCTTCATCGTCAGCAGTAATACGCAGATTTCGACGAGCGTGCCGAATGGCGCCACGACCGGACCGATCACGGTGACCACGCCCGCCGGAACGGCAACCAGCGCGACCAACTTTGTCATCAACGGTCCACCGACGATCACAACATTCTTCCCGGCGTCGGGCGCTGTTTCCACGGCAGTGAGCATCGGAGGCACGAATTTCAACGGCGCGACGTCGGTGCGTTTCAATGGAATCGCGGCGGCGTTCATCGTCAGCAGCGACATGCAACTCTCGACGACGGTGCCGATGGGAGCTACAACCGGCCGCATCAGCGTGACGACTCCCGCCGGAACTGCTTCGAGCGCGACAGACTTCACAGTCCTCACGCTGCCGGTCATAACGAGCTTCAGGCCTGCGAGCGGGCCGGTGGGAACGGTCGTAAGTGTGATCGGCAACCGGCTCGGTCAGGCCACGAGAGTCGCGTTCAATGGTGCTTCCTCCACGTTCACAGTCGTCAGCGATGCTCTCATTACAGCTACGGTCCCTCCCGGCGCGACCTCAGGACCGATCTCGGTCATCACGCCGAGCGGCATGGTAACCAGCGAGGAGTCTTTCGGTGTAGTGATTCCCGCGCCGATCGTCGCCGTTGCTGCGTTGCCGGGGGGATTGCTCACCGACGGAACCGCCGGCGCGACCGATAGCTACGCGCTTGTCAATCGCGGCACCGCATCCACCACCATCACGCTCACCCAGACGGGAACCTTCTTCACGCAGGCGCCGAGCTCGTTCATCCTCGATGCCCGCGCGACACAGAAAATAGTGCTGACCGCAAATGCGACTGCCGGCGGGACATTCGAAGGCTCGTCGATTCCTGCGGGAAATGGTGTCCCGACGGGTCTGACGATCCCGGTCAAGATGCTCGCGACGCCGCAGCCTCCGGGAATCCCGAACGTTCACGCCGTCACGTACAGCGTGCAGGTCGTCTTTCCGATTTCAACGGGCAGCGTCACGCTGCGCAATGACGGCAATGGCGCGGCCTACGGATTCCTCGGCACCGACGTGCCGTGGATCGCTTTCCCGAATAATGGTTTGGTGACGATCGCGCCAGGGCAGTCCTTGACGGCGCCGTTCCTGATCGACCGCACGAAACGCCTCGATGCACTCTTCGGGTCCGAAGTGGGGGTCGTCCGATTTATCTATCGCGCCACGAGCACTTCCGGCGTGTCGGGGAAGACAGCGCTCGACACAGGAGGATCGTCCAGCGTCAGCGTGACAGTCGTCAGCGTCGTTCCGCCTAACAGCACGTCAACATCGATTCCACCGCTGGCTGCCGGCGAGGTCGGACTGTTCATTCCGGCCGTGCCGCACAAAGACAATGTCACCGCCACCGTTTCGCTGGCCTCGGTGCAGGTACAGTCGAGCGATGTGAAGCTGTACTTCATCGGCAGCGGTCAGTCGGGCCTGAATCAGGTTGCGAACCTCTCGAACCTCTCGCCGAGTTTGCCGAGGTCGATGTTCGATGTGGTGAAGAACGTGTTTGGTCAGCAGTCGGGGACGGGAAGTTTCCACGTCCGGACAGTGCGACCGGATGCGATGGCGCTCGGCGCAATGCTCCTCGACGACAGTTCGGGCGTCGGCAGTTTCGGGACGGAGCTCTCCGTGTTCCGCTCGGATCAGGGAGCGTCGGCTGGACAGGACGTGACCCTGACCGGTCTGCGAAAAGACGTTTCGACGCACGGCGATCTTTTCCTGCAGGAACTATCGGGTTCTCCGACTTCGCTGACGATTCAGTTTCTTGATGAACAAGGCAGGGCCATCGGAGCGGCGCGGGCTGCCGACAATCTCGGCCCATTCGGATCTCTCGCGATTCCAGATGTTGTCCCGCCGGGAGCCGTCAGCGCACGCATTACGAGTACTGGCGGAACCGGGCGTTTTATCGCCGAGGCCGTGCAGGTCGATAATGTGACAAAAGACGCGTGGAACGTTGTCGACATGAGCCGGTCGGTGGGCGCGTCGCGATCGGAACCGGTGATCATTCCACTTGCGGTTGCCCAGCAGGACGGCAATCGCTCGATGCAAACCGACATCACGATCTCGAATCCCGGCGCCACGACTGCGACGGCACGCCTCGTCTACTACGGACCGGCGGCTGGTGGACGGCGAAGAGCAGTCCGCGGTAATGCACACGCGAAGGTGCAGCAGCCCCTCGGTGAGCAGAGCATCACCGTGCCGCCGCAGGGAACGGTGTCGCTGCAGGATGTCGTGACGAGCGTGGCCGGCACGGATAGCCGCGGCTACTTCGTCCTGACTCCTTCGAGCGGTCAATTGGTCACGACGAGTCGAACTGCGTGGAAAACTCCTGGAACCGGCGCTTCCATCGGGACGAGCGCGCCGCCATTCGCAATGAACGCAACGGCAACGGCGGGAGTCGCGAAACGCTTTGTGGGAATCGAGGATGCCGGCCAGGCCTCGGTCGCTTCCGCGCGGCCGGGAACGTTCCGATCGAGTCTCAATTTGATCGAAGCCGCCGGATACGATGTCACAGTTCGCATAACCCTCGATTACATCTATCCGCTGGCGCTCGTCTCGGTTCAAGACAGCCGCTCGCGCGATGTGACCGTAAAAGCGCACGAGCTCATGCAGATCGCCGAAGTCGGTCAGTTCGTCATCGGCCCTGACCGCGCGCTCATCAGCGACCTGCACAACGTCACGGTGAGGGTCGAGGTCATCGGCGGCAACGGCTCGGTCCTGCCGTTCGTCCTGGCGACGGAAAACTCTTCCGGCGACCTGATTTTCCGCGCCGCGAATTAACGCGTTGCTAACTGTTTCGCGCCGCAATCGTAGTAACAAGTGGCGTGCGCGGTCGGACCATCGGACGTTTCGTCGTCGAGGAGCTCATCGGGGCGGGCGGGATGGGCGAGGTGTACGCCGCGCGCGACTCGATCCTCGATCGCCGCGTCGCGCTGAAAATCGTTCCTGAATCGCTCGCGACGCATTCCGATCGCGTCGAACGCTTCATGCGTGAAGCGCGCGCGGCGTCATCGCTCAACCATCCCGCAATCGTGACGGTGTACGACTCCGGCGTCGCCGACGGCATCCCGTATCTCGCGATGGAGCTGATCGACGGCGAGACACTGACGCAGTGGACGCGCGGCGGCCGCAATGCGGAGAAGATCGCGGGCGTGATGACGCAGGTTGCCGAGGGCCTCGCGCGGGCGCACGCGAGCGGGATCGTGCACCGCGATCTCAAATCGGACAACATCATGGTCGCGCGCGGCGGCTACGCGAAGATCCTCGACTTCGGCATCGCGAAGCTGACTGAGCGCCAAAACGGCAATGCGGCGGCGAATACCGCGCCTGCGGCGATGCTCGGAACGGCGGCCTTCATGTCGCCGGAACAGGTCGAGGGCCGCGCGGTCGACCATCGCTCCGACATTTTTTCTTTCGGATGCGTTCTGTACGCCGCGTTTCAAGGCCGATCGCCGTTCGAACGCGACTCGCCTGTAAAAACGATGAACGCAGTCATCAACGATGATCCGCATCCGATGCCGGAAGCGCCGCTGCATGTCCAGCGCATCGCGCGCCGATGCCTGAACAAAGACCCCGACGAGCGATATCAGTCGATCAAGGATGTTGCGCTCGATCTGCGCGAAGGCTTGTCTGAAATCGAAATCCGGCCCGCGAAACCGTCGCGCGCGTTCTTGCTTCTGGCGATCGCGGCCGCCGTCCTTCTCGGAACGGGGATGTGGATTCGAGGACGCCGAGTCGTCGATCCGCCGCAGATGGTCATGCAACGGATCACGAACAGCGGCAAGACGGTCAGCGGCGCGATCTCGCCCGACGGCCGTTACGTCGTGCATGCGACGCTCGACGGCGACACCGAAACGGTGTGGGTCCGTCAGATCGCGACCGGAACGGACGTCCGAGTCATTCCGCCCGCCGATGGTTTCTACGCCGACATGAAAATCTCGCCCGACGGGAATTACGTCTTCTACACGTACGCGCCGCGCACGAACAGCAACATCGTCGACATCTACCAAATCCCCATCCTCGGCGGCGAGTCGCGAAAAATCGTCGACAACATCGACGGCTCCTTCACTCTTTCGCCCGACGGCCGCCGAATCGCATTCCGACGCTTCAGCGCGATCGATCGCGATCAGAAACTCTTCGTCAAGGACCTCGAAACGTCGAACGAGACGGAGGTCCTCGAGAGGCACTTTCCAGAGTACGTCGGCAACGCGCCGGCATGGTCACCCGACGGGCGCCATCTCACGATCGTCACGGGCAATGAGGAAGACGCCAAAGGACGACCCTCGATTGCGCAGCTCGATGTGATGACGGGCCGCATCGACCGCGTCAATGCTCCGCCGTGGCCATACGTTGGAACCATCGCCTGGCTGCCGGACGGCAGCGGCATGGTGATCTGTGCGGCCGATCGCCAGCAGCCGCCACAGATCTGGTTCGTGCCGCAAAAGAGCGGGCCCGCGAAAAAAATCACGTCGGATATCGCGATGTACGGCGAAGTGAGCGTTACGAGCGATTCGCAGACGCTGGCCGCGCATCGCGCTGAGAACTCCGTCAATCTCTGGCTCGTGCCGCTGGACCATCCCGAGAAAGCGCGCGCGCTGACCACCGGACTTGGCAATTACTACGGCACCGGCGGGGTGCGTTGGATTTCCGATCGCGAGTTTGTGTACACGGTTTTCAGCGGCGAAGGAACCCCGAGTCTGAAGGTGTTGAACATCGATCGCGGTCAGTCGCGACAGCTCAGCCGCGGATCGATCTGTTGGAATCTGGCTATCTCTCCCGATCGCTCGCGCATCGCATACGCGTCGGATCGAAGCGGCAAGATCGAGGTGTGGTGTTCCGATATCGACGGCGATCACGCGAAGCAGGTTACGCATGGCGCCGCAGGCGGGTCGAGCATCTCGTTCTTCCCGGACAACCGCAGCGTCGCTTACGTGAGCTATGGAAAAGTGCAGGCAGCGTGGCGGGCGAGTCTCGATAACGGTGTTCCGATTCGCCTCACTGACCGGCCCGCGAATTCGCCTCAGGTCTCGCCCGATGGAAAGCTGCTGCTTTGCCGTTTGCGATCCGTCGATCCGGGCGTTCCGTTGTGGCGAACAGCGATCGTGCCGATCGATCCGAAAGGACCGCCGCGCTACTACTCGATTCCGCGCTCGGGAGGGCCGCACGCGTTTCAGTGGCGCTCTGATGGCCATGCGTTCGCGTTCATCGATTCGGTCAACGGCGCATTCAACGTCTGGCTGCAGGATGTCGACGGCGGCCCTGCGCGTCAGCTCACGCGGTTCGATTCCGGGAGAATCCTGGCGTACGACATCTCGGCGGACGGCAAATCGATCGTGATCGCGCGGGGCGATCCAGTCAACGACCTGGTTCTCATCCGCGGCTTCCGGTAGGAGCGCCGGCTTTCAGCCGGCCGGTGTTCCCGATCCGGCGGCTGGAAGCCGCCGAGACCGGCCGGCAGGATGCCGGCGCTCCTAAAACGGAGGAGCGGTCATCGTCGGCGCGGCGGCGTCGATCATGCGAACAATCGCGCGCGTGCGTCCGAAAACAATCTGATCACCATCCTGCAGCGGTGTACGTTTCCGAATCCGCACGCCATTCACGAACGTCCCGTTCTTGCTGGCGAGGTCCTCGATCGAAACCTGCGCGCCGTCGACGTCGATCCGCGCGTGATGCCGCGACGCATCCGGAGTGCCGAGGAGCTCGCGGCCGATGACGTTTTCACCTTCGGCGAGAGAAATCGAGTTGTCGCCGATCTCGAGGCGCGGTCCAAGCGATGGTTCGCGCGTCAGCGGAGCAGCGAATGCGTATCCGATTCGGTGCGCTGTCGTGATGATCGCGTGATCGTCATCACCCAGCGCGGCGCGCAGCTCGCTGATCAGGTTGTGCAAATTTCCCTGTTCGACAACGACGCCGCGCCAGAGGCGGTCGTACAACTCCTCCTTGGCAACCGGCGCAGGAGCGGCCGCGATGAGCGCGTCGAGAAGGATCGACGCCTTCGGAGTGAGAGCAACCGCGGATTCGCTGCGCGTCAATCGACGATTGCGCACGTCGTACTCGAAGTCACGGAAACGGATCCGCATCATTTTCGATTCTAAGAGCTTTCTGAGGAATCCCGCAGGACTGCCGGTGACCCGTCGCGCGACTCTGCATCGCGATGCGATACCTCGCGATCCTCATTCTTGCGGCCGGATGTGCGACCACGCAATCGATTCCGTCTCGCATCGATTGGCCGATCGTCGCGTATCCGCTGAGCGAACAGATCCTCGAGCGCGCCGATGTCACTCTGGCGTTCGAAGACCTCCTCCGCAAATCCTCCTATGGCCGCCTCGGCGAGGAGCGCGCCGGGTTTCTGGTGCTGGACGGCGATCACTTCCGGCTGGTCTTGTGGCCGCCGACGCACAAATATCACGCCGAGGAGTGGCGGGGAAAAATCCCGGAAGGGACGGTGGCGGCGGTGCATACGCATCCGATCGGACATCCGGAAGCGTCGAATGTCGATCGCGCCGAGTCGCAGCGCGTCGGCATTCCGATGTTCGTGATCACGCTGCGTTCGGTGGTGCTGGTGACAGATGATGGGCGGACGCGACATTTCGACAGGGATGACAGAACGGGGGTTTCGACGTTGCATATACTTGCACGCCGATGAAACCGCCCTCCGTCATCCATCTCACTCCCGGCAAGCGCGTCCTCTTCCTGACCAAAGATCCCGAACTCATCCGCAGGCAGCTTCGCGGTGAACTCAACCTGCAGATGAAGGATCTGAAAGTCGCGGACCTGCTCGATGACATCAACACCGACGCGATGACGCCCGCCTGGGTTTGCTTCGATCACAAGCCCGAGGATCTCGCGCGCAACGCGTATGCGGGACTCATCGTCGACGGCAAGCGCCTCTTCGAACAGGACGCGCTCCTGAACGGCAAATTCGAAGTCATCGTCAGCGGATTTCGCAAAGGCGTCGGCAGCTCACGCGAGACCGCGACGCAAGCGGAAGTGTGGAGTGGGATCAAAATCGCGGTCGCCGCGTCGTTCGCGCCCATTCACGCGGGCAACAACATCAATCAGGGTTTGTTG
>JALYZI010000079.1 GCA_030948915.1 Acidobacteriota bacterium | reverse complement strand
TGAGATAGACGTCCATCGGGCTCGACTTCATCAGCTCCAGCATGCGGTTGCCCTGCTGTGCGTGCAGCAGCGGGAAAAAGGGATTCGTGCCGGGAACGCGCAGCGATTTCCCCGCCTCCGCCGCCCCACCCGCGCTCGTGCCCTTCGTTTCGCCGAGCATGAAGTACGCCGCCGCGAGCGGCCCTTCGAGTTTCGCGACCGCCGGAATGATGTTTTCGTTGCGATTGAGTATGAGGAGGAAATCGGCTTTCTTGATCTCGCGCGCGTCGTACGCGCCCTGGATGTCTTCCATGCGGATGACTGCGCGTCCGTTGGGCGTGTAGGACGTATCGAAGTAATCGATCTTCCCCTGGTCGTTCTGCGAGACATTCTCGAGGAACGCATGCGGCGACGCGCACGCGTGGTAGATCGTCGGCTCGTCATTCGGATTGAGACCGAAAGTCTTCGCGAAACATCCGTTTTCAGTCGCGTAGATTTTTCCGCCCGGCATCAGGGCGCAGAAGTCATCCTGGACCGGCGAGGAATTGTTCTGCTTCGTGAACGTGGTCGTCGTCTTGCCGGTCCCCGACAATCCGACGATCAGGCCGACGCGATTTTTTCCGCCGACCGGAATCACTTTGCAACCCGAGTGCAGCGCGAGGCCGCCGCGGTCATAGACGATCTTGTTCCACATCCGCAGTCCGCCCTTCTTCGATTCACCGAAGTAGTCGGAGTTGAGGACGCGCGTGATGTTGTTCTCGAGATCGACCGCGATCAGGCGATCATCGGGATAGCCTTCCGCTTTGAGGTTCGGCGTGTAGATGACGGTGACCGCCGGCTCGAAAGACTCGAGCTCCTGCCGCGTCGCCGGGTAGTAAAGAATCTGCTGCATGCCGGCGATGTTGGCGTTCGACTTCTCCATGATCAGCCGCGCCGCGACGCGAAACTCGGGATCATTTCCAATGAAGCCTTCGATGACCAGCATCTCGCGGGTGCGGATGTAATCGTTCTGCACCTTCGCGACGCGGTCGTACTCGGCGCGCGTGATCGTTTGATCGGAATGATTGTCCGGCGTGTCGGTAGCGATGAACGTCGAGCCCTTCGATCGCGACACCACTTTGGTCGCGACATTGACGTTCCCGAACTCCGTTTTCCGCGCGTTCGACATCTCCTCGGTGAACCTCCGCAGATCCTGCGGCGACGGGTTCCAGATCACCGATTTCGGCTTGACAGGCAAGGACTTAGCAGGCGCAAGGGTGTCAGTCATTGCAGGCGCTGGATTGTACATGAGGGTAGCTGCATGCGATACGCTTGCCTGCATGGCCGACCTCGCCTCCCCCACCCTCGAAGCGCTGCGCGTCCGCATTGTTCAGGTCCTGCCCGCGCAGGTCCGCGCCGCCGTGGACAAGCTGACCGAGGAGCAGATGTGGTGGCGGCCGAATGAGAAGTCGAACTCGGTTGCCAACCTCGTTCTGCACCTGAGCGGCTCGCTGAATCTCTACCTCAACAACAACATTGGCGGGATTCCGTACAAGCGCGATCGCGACGGCGAATTTGCTGCCCGCGGGCCGATGACGAAGCGCGAAGTGATGGCGATCTTCGACGACATGATCGCCAAAGCCGAGCAGGCATTCAAAAAGATCAAGCCCGACCAGTTGGCGGGTCCGTCGACCGAGCCGGACAAATTCGACATGCTCGTTCAGGATCTGATCAGCATCGTCACGCATGTATCTGCGCACACGGGCCAGATTCTCTGGATTACGAAGATGCTGTCCGAAGGCGCGCTCGATGAAGTATGGATGCGCGCGCACAAACGTCACGGAGATTGGAAAGCAAAATGATCGCGGCGCTCGCTCTCTTTCTTGCCACCGCAAATGCCCCGCAGTACGAGGTCTACGCGATCCGCTACGGCGTGATCGCAGATTTTCCCGTTGCGGGTCTCATCGCGGATGCCGACAAAACGCGCAAGATGGACATCGCGATGATGGTCTGGCTCGTGCGCGCCGGCGGACGCAACATCCTCGTCGACACCGGCTTTTATCGCCCGCAATTTTTCAAGAGCTGGAAGGTGAACGATTTCGTTCGTCCCGATGAAGCGGTCGCGAAGCTGGGCGTCAAACCTGACGAAATCACCGATGTGATCCTGTCGCACGCGCATTGGGATCACGCCGACGGCACGGATCTCTTTCCGAAGGCGCAGGTCTGGATCCAGAAAGATGAGTACGCGTATTACACCGGCGCCGCGTGGCAACCCGGCGGAAAACATGGCGGAATCGATCCCGAGGATGTCGATGTCCTTCTGAAGGCCAACATCGCCGGGAGGTTGCATCTCGTCGACGGCGATCAGGAAATCGCGCCGGGAATTCGCGTCTACATCGGCGGCAAACACACCTGGCAGTCGCAATACGTGAGCGTCGCGACGCGATCCGGCACGGTCGTTCTCGCGTCCGACAACATGTATCTCTACGAGAATCTGGACAAGCACGTGCCGATCGCGCAGACGTTCGATCGCGATTCGAACCTGCGCGCGCAGGACCGCATGAAGACGATCGCCGGCAAACCGGAGCTGATCATTCCGGGTCACGATCCGGCCGTGATGACACGATTCCCGAAAGTCCTCGACGGAGTGGTGCGCATCGATTGAAGATCGCAATCGTCGGCGTCGGTGGTGTTGGCGGGTACTTCGGCGGAAGACTCGCGAAGGCCGGCGTCGATACCGTCTTCATCGCGCGCGGCGCAACGCTCGCTGCGCTCCGCTCGAAAGGATTGCGAGTCGACAGCATCGCCGGCGATTTCGTCGTCGAGCGCGTGAACGCGACCGATGATCCCTCGACCGTCGGACCTGTCGATGCGGTCGTCTTCACCACGAAGGCGTGGCAGATTCCCGAGGCGGCGACGCAAGCGAAGCCACTCATCGGGAAAGACACGGTCGCCGTGCCGCTGGAGAACGGAATGGAAGCGCCCGATCAACTCGTCCGAACCTTCGGCCGCGAGCATGTGTTAGGCGGACTCTGCGGAATCGTCAGCTATATCGTCGCGCCGGGCCACATCAAACACGCCGCGATCGATCCGTTCGTCATGTTCGGTGAGCTCGACAACTCGCGGACGCCGCGCGTCGAGCGCCTGCAGCAGACATTCGAGGGCGCCGGAATCAAAGCCGACATCCCGGCCGACATCCACCGCTCGATGTGGTCGAAATTTCTCTTCATCGCGCCAATGAGCGCAATCGGTGCGCTGACGCGCGTTTCGATCGGCGTGTGGCGTTCGATTCCCGAGACACGCGAGATCGCCATCCGCGCGATGGCCGAAGTGATCGCCATCGCTAAAGCCCGTGGCATTGACCTCGGCGACGACGCGATCGAGCGGACGCTCGAGCGTTACGACAAGATGGCGCTCGATTCGACGTCCTCGCTGCAACGCGACATCATCGAAGGGAAACCCTCCGAGCTCGAGGCGCAGGCTGGCGCGATCGTCCGCATGGCTCGCGAGGCCAAAGTCGCAACTCCAATCTGCGAAACGCTTTACGCGCTGCTATTGCCTCAGGAGCGGAGGGCCCGCGGCGATGCTAGTATGACCCGGCAATGACGAAACCGCGCAAGAACACCGCCATTCGCGCGGCCAAAGATCATCCGGCGATTGCCGAGGCGAAGAGGGTGCTGGAGGTGGAGGCGGCCGCGATCCTCGGCCTCATCGATCATCTCGACGACGCCTTCGTCCAGGTCGTCGAATTGATCAACGCCTGCACCGGCCGCGTCATCTCGATGGGCCTCGGCAAGTCGGGAATCATCTGCAAAAAGATCAGCGCGACACTGGCGTCGACCGGCACCCCGTCATTCTTTCTTCATCCCGCCGAAGCGATCCACGGCGACCTCGGCATGGTCGTGCGCGGCGACGTCGTCCTGGCCGTTTCGAATTCCGGAGAGACCGAAGAGCTCGTGCGGTTGCTGCCGAGCATCAAGCGCATCGGAGCGGAGCTCGTCGCCATCACGGGAAATCCGGCGTCGACGATCGCGAAAGGCGCCGACTATCACCTCAACGCCTCCATCTCGAAGGAAGCGTGTCCCCTCGGACTCGCGCCGACTGCGTCGACGACGGCGGTGCTCGCGCTCGGCGATGCGCTCGCGATGGCGCTTCTGCTGCGAAAGGGATTCAAGGAAGAAGACTTCGCGTTTCTCCATCCCGGCGGAAAACTCGGGAAGCGGTTCCTCCGCGTGCGCGATCTCATGCACGCCGGCGGGCAGGCGCCGATCGTCGATGTCGCAACGCCGATGCACGACGCGATCTACGAGATGTCGAAGAAGGGTTTCGGAATCACAGCAGTCGTGCGCGGAGATCGCGTGCTCGAAGGTGTGATCAGCGACGGCGATCTACGACGTCTCCTGCAGCGCGATGAAAACATCGTCCGGAAGACTGCCGGTGAGTGCATGACGCGAGATCCGGCGACCATTGATGGCAATGAGCTCGCATCGGCGGCGCTGCAGATGCTCGAGCAGCGCAAGATCACGTCGCTCTTCATCACCGATTCCGAGGGGCGCGTCGAGGGCCTGATCCATCTGCACGATCTGTGGGGGTTGGAGCTGTTTTGATGACGGACAGTCTGGAAGTCGTGCTGCGCTTTCGCGACGGCAAGACGCAGCGTGGCAAGCTGCTGAGCGCCGATACCGATCGGGAGATCTTCAGCATTGAGGAAGATGGCGGCAAGTCGACCGACGTGCCGTTCAGCGTCCTCAAAGCCGTGTTTTTTCCGCAGCGCGGACCGGATGACTCGATCGAGCCGGCGGTTGGCAGTCAGCTCTCGGTCGAGTTCGCCGATGGCGAAGTGATTCGCGGCGTCGCGCACTACAACCCGGAGCGCAACGGTTTCTATCTTTTCCCGCTCGACCGGAGCAAAAACGACCGGATCTTTGTTGTGAACTCCGCGATTCTTTCTATCGAGGTGGAAAAACTTTAGTGCGACTCATCCCGATTCTTCTCGCTCTCGCATTCACAGCCAACGCTGCAGAAATCGATAACGCCGTGGCCGGGATGGCCGGCATGGAGGCGGCGTTCACGCAGCGATTCACGCCGAAGGGATTCACAAACAGCCAGATTGAAAGCGGCTCGGTGATCTTCGGAACGCTTCCGATGATGCGGTGGACTTATTCGAAGCCCGAGGAGAAAGTCTTCGTGTTCGATGGCAACCGATCGTCCTTTTATGTCGCGGCCGACAAGCAGGTCACGGTCGCGACGCTCGACGACCGGAGAAAGAGCGAGCTCCCCTTTCTGTTGATCGGCGATCCGGCCGCGCGCCAGCGGCTGTTCATCGTGAAGGAATCGAGGAGCGGCGGCAACGCCGTCGTCTCATTGCAGCCGCGCGACTCCACGGCCACCATCCGCAACATCACGCTGACGATCGCGCCGAACACGCATCTCATCCAGCAACTCCAGTATTCAGATCGCGAAGGCAATCGCACGGTGTTCGACTTCTCCGGATTTCGCCGCCGATCGATGTCGTCCGATCTTTTTCGCTTCACGCCGCCGCCGGGCGTGGAAGTCGTTTCCGCACAGTGAGGAATTGATGCCGCAGGAATTCTCGTTCGATGTCGTCTCGAAAACCGATCTGCAGGAAGTCGCGAATGCAATTCAGCAGGCGCAGAAAGAACTGGCGCAGCGCTTCGATTTCAAAGGCAGCAAGAGCTCGATCGAGCTGGCCGCCGAGGAGATCACTCTCACCTCCGACGATGAGGGAAAGCTGCGCAGCGTGAAGGACATTCTGGAGACCAGGCTCGTGAAACGCAAAGTCTCGCTCAAGGCGCTCGATTACGCCACGGTCGAGCAGGCCGCCGGCGCGACTGTGCGGCAGAAAGCGAAGATCGTGCAGGGCATCGAGACCGAGAAGGCGAAGGCCATTGTCAGGACAATCAAGGACGCGAAGCTGAAAGTGCAGGCGTCGATTCAAGCCGATCAGGTGCGCGTGGTGGGCCGCAGCAAGGACGATTTGCAGAAAGCGATGGCGCTGGTGCGCGAGAACGACTTCGGCATCCCGCTGCAGTTCACGAACTACCGCGGTTGAGGCCCGGGACCGGTTCGACTATTCTTGCCGCAGTGAGCTCTCATCCGACTTACGAGCAGGTCTCGCGCGCGGAGCGTCTGATCGATCTGATCGCGCCGAAGCTGCAGCTGGTCGAAGAAGAGCTCCGCCGCAATTTCGAGTCGAACATCAAGACCATCCACGACGTCGGCGAGCACATCCTTGGCGGCGGCGGAAAACGGTTGCGGCCCGCGCTTCTGCTTCTCGTTTCGAAGATGCTGCGTTATGACGGCTTCCGCGACATCGTATACGCCGCGGTTGTCGAATTCATTCACACCGCGACGCTGGTGCATGACGACATCATCGACGAGGCGGCCATACGGCGCGGCCGGACGTCGATCAACTACGGATGGGGAAACAACCTCACCGTTCTCGTCGGCGATTATCTCTACACCCATTCAATGAATCTGGCGCTGGCCGAGGGGAATCTGGACATCCTGCGGCTGCTGTCGAATGTGACGATTCGGATGATCGAGGGCGAAATCATCGGCCTGGAGCAAAACGGCCACGCGGATCTGACGACAGAAGACTATTTCGACATCGTCGGCCGCAAGACGGCAGCGCTGTTCGGCGCGTGTTGCCGGATTCCGGCATATCTGACTGATCTTCCCGAAAGCTCCGCGGCATCCCTCTTCAACTACGGCTTCAACCTCGGCGTCTGCTTTCAATTGATCGATGACCTGCTCGACTTCACATCGAGTACGGAAGTGTTGGGTAAACCGGCGCTGTCAGATTTGAAAGAAGGAAAACTCACGTTGCCGTTGC
>JALYZI010000076.1 GCA_030948915.1 Acidobacteriota bacterium | reverse complement strand
GGCAAACGGCAAACGGCAAACGAATATGTTCTTCAAGCAGTTCTACCTCGGCTGTCTCGCCCACGCTTCCTATCTGATCGGCGATGGCGGTGAGGCGGCGGTCGTCGACCCGCAGCGCGACGTCGACCAATACATCGAAGAAGCGGCGCGCGAAGGCCTCCGCATCAAGTACGTGATCGAGACGCACCTGCACGCCGATTTCGTCAGCGGCCATCGCGAGCTCGCTGCGCGCACCGGAGCGCAGATCGTGATTGGCGCCGAGGCGTGTGCGGCGTTTCCGCATCTGCCGGTTCGCGACGGCGATGTCGTCCGCCTCGGATCGACCGAGCTGCGCGCGCTCGATACTCCCGGTCACACGCCCGAGAGCATGTGCTGGCTCGTCGTTTCGGACGGAAGACCAGCCAAAGTCCTGACCGGCGACACACTGTTCATCGGCGACGTCGGCCGGCCCGATCTCGCCGGCGGACGCGGTTTCACGCCGCAGATGATGGCTTCGATGATGTACGACTCGCTCCACAAGAAACTGCTCGCGCTCCCCGATGACGTCGAGGTCTTTCCGGCGCACGGCGCCGGTTCCGCGTGCGGCCGCAACATCTCGAGCGAGACTTCGTCGACGATCGGCATGCAGCGAAAGATGAACTACGCGCTGCAGCCGATGTCGCGCGAGCAATTCGTCGCGATGATGACGAGTGAGATGCCGGCGGCGCCGGCGTATTTTTCGCGCGATGCCGAGATCAATCGCCGCGGCGCGCGGCCGCTGTCGGAGGTGACCGCCGCCCCCCTCCCGCCCGACAACATTCGCGAAGAGATCAATCGCGGCGCGATCGTGCTCGATGTCCGCGACGCGGTGGCCTTCGGCGCGGACCACATCGCCGGCGCGATCAACATCGGACTCGGCGGGCAGTTCGCGTCATGGTGCGGAACTTTGCTGCCGGCCGACGCGCCGCTGGTCGTTTCCGCTGACGCTGCTCCACGCGCAAACGAGGCCGTCATGCGGCTGGCGCGGGTCGGAATCGAAAGCGCCATCGGCTTCGTCACGTCGCCGGAAGGACTCGATCGCGCCGCGCTGCGCCAGATCAAACCGGCGGAGCTGCACGAACAGAATTACCGCGTGCTCGACGTTCGCCGCCCACCCGAATATTCGATGGGCCACGTTCCCGGCGCGCAGCACATCCCGCTCGACGAGCTTCCCCGCCGCATCGGCGAAGTCGAGCGCGGCGGTCCGCTGGCCGTGATCTGCGCGAGCGGCTATCGCTCCTCAATCGCGTCCAGCATGCTGATGCGCGAAGGATTCGCGGACGTGATGAACGTGACGGGCGGGACGGGCGGGTGGGTTCGGGCGGGGTACGCCGTCGAGTAACGCTCTTTAGTCGCCGCTGACGACGGGTTGCGGCCCGCTTCTGCCGGCGGCCTCACCAGAGGCCCGGCGGCCGACCACGCGCTCGAGCAGGGCCAGCCGCGCCAGCACCTCTGCCTGGCCGCGCAATAGTGCGGTGATTTCCATCTCCGCTTTCAGATTCACCTGATAGTCGTTCTCGGCGAGCAGCTTGTCTTTAGTCGATTGCCGGTTCTGACTCATCATGATGACCGGAGCCTGAAGGGCTGCCACACTCGACAGCACGAGATTGAGGAGAATGAACGGGTACGGATCGAACTTCGCGACGGGTGTGACGTTGATTCCCATCCACAGTGTCATGACGACGGCGAAGATGAAGATGAAAGGCCACGAGCCACCGAAGGCCGCCACCCGGTCAGCGACGCGCTGGCCGATAGTCATATGTTCTTCTTCCTCCTCGAGAACGTTGCGTGAGACTTGACGGGACATCAGCTCGTTGGTCTGCCGAAGCCGTTCGCTCATCTCGGCGATGATGCGCAATGCCGCCGAAGGATTCTTGTTCACGAAATCCACGAGATCGTCGCGATCGAGACGGATCAGACGCGATGGCTTCGAGGCCGTGGCGGTCGCCGAGCGCGGCGCGCCGTCGAAGAGCGACAGCTCACCGAAATACTGACCGTTGAACAGTGACGCCAGCGCTACGCGACCGCGCCCTTCACCGTAGGAGATCTCGACAGCGCCCTCGTCGATGATGAAAAGCGAAGAACCTTCCTCTCCCTGCTTGAAGATGACCTGGCCTTCCGCGTACCCGATCTCCTCCAGGCGATTCGACAAAGCGTCGATGTCCTGGGGAGTCAGCGACTCGAAGAGCGGAATGTGCGCGAGGAGTTCCTGTCGTGTCATGGCCTCCATTTAGATTATCACTGCCGTCGGTTATTCTGCTGCGGTGCGAGATAACCGTCCGTTCAGTCGCGTCCGAAAATTCTGGAAGAGCCTCGGGCCGGGCCTGATCACCGGCGCGGCCGACGACGATCCATCAGGCATCGCAACGTATTCGATCGCCGGCGCACAACTCGGCACGAGCCTCGTCTGGATGGCCGTGATCACCTGGCCCCTCATGGCCGCAGTCCAGATGATGTGCGCCCGGATCGGCATGGTGTCCGGCTATGGGCTCGCGAGCGCGTTTCGAAGCAAGTTTTCGGCAAAGGTCGCCGGCATCGCATCGATCGCTTTGCTGATCGCGAACATCTTCAACATCGGAGCGGATCTCGCCGGAATGGCCGACGCAGCCGAGATGCTGAGTGGCGTCAACTCGCACGTGTACGTGCTGATTTTCGGGATCGGCATCAGTGCCGCGACGGTCTGGCTTCCGTACGTGAAGATCGCGAACACGCTCAAGTGGCTCGCGCTCTTTCTGTTTGCCTACGTCGTGACCGCGTTCATGGTGCACGCGAACTGGTGGGACATATTGCGCGACGCAGTGGTCCCGCGAGCGCCGAGCGGCAAACAAGCCTGGGGAACAGTGGTCGCAATCCTCGGCACGACGATCAGCCCTTATCTCTTCTTCTGGCAGGCGTCACAGGAGGTCGAAGAAGAAAAAAGTATCGGACGCCTGACGACGATAGCGCGTCGCGGCGCGTCGCCTCAGGAAATCAACATCCGGAGGCTCGACGTCGGTGTAGGCACTTTTGTTTCAAACGTCGTGATGTTCTTCATCATCGTGACGACTGCCTTGACGTTGCACCGATACGGAATCACGAACATTGAGACCTCCCGCCAGGCTGCCGAGGCGCTCAAGCCGCTCGCAGGAGGCGGGTGCTTTCTTCTGTACACCGCCGGCGTGATCGGCGTAGGACTTCTGGCGATTCCGACGCTTTCAGGATCAGCGGCCTACGCCCTCGCGGAAACGTTCGGCTGGCACCAGGGACTCGATGAGAAACTGGAAAAAGCGCGGGCGTTTTACGCTGTGGTGCTGCTATCGACGGCGGTCGGCATCGGACTCGATTTCACGGGTGTCAATCCAGTGCACGCGCTTTACTGGTCGGCGATCATCAACGGAGTGCTCGCTCCGTTTCTCCTGGTGGGGATTCTGATGGTAGCGCGCGATCCCGTCATCATGCATGGCCAGCCGAGCTCCGCTCTCACCCAGGTGACGGTTGCCATCACGACAGTCGCGATGTTCGCGGCCGCAATCGCGTTGCTGGTGGTTTAACCGTGCTCGGCCTCGAGCCGGCGCGCATGGACTTTGAGCAGATCGCTGCGCGTGATGATCCCGACGAGCCTCGACGGATCGGCCCGATCAACGACCGGCAGCCGGCCGACGTCTTCGCGGACCATGTGATCGGCGGCATCGCGAAGCGACATGTCGGGAAAGACGACCGAGGGCGGCCGGCGGATCAGCGCGCGCAGAGGCGTGTCGGGCGAACGATCGATGAAATCGCGACGCGTCAGGACTCCGATCAGTTGTCCGGCGGCGTCGACGATCGGAAATCCCTGATGCGTGGCGGTGATGTCGTGCACTTCGTCGACCGTCTGATGTTCGCTGAGCGTAATCACGTGGCGCGTGCAGGCGTCCGAAACCTGAATGCGATCGAGATGATCGGCGGCGTATTCGGCCGGCACGCGAACGCCGCGCCAGCTTCTCGGTCATGATCGTGTTGCGCATCAGCATCGCCGAAACGAGATAACCCGCTGTGCAGCCGCCGAGGAGAGGCAGGAGGCCGACAGGCTGCAGCGTCGTCTCGAACGCGAAGACCACAGACGCGAGTAGCGCGCGCGACGCGCCGGCGACCATCGCGGCCATTCCGACGAGCGCGCAGATCCGCGGATCGATGCCGAATTGCGGGAAGGTCAGTGCGAGCAGCTCACCGAGTGCCACGCCGCATCCGCCGCCGATCGTGAACAGCGGCGCGAGCGTGCCGCCAGAAGTTCCGCTGGCGAGCGAAATCGACCACGAGACGAATTTCCAGAAGCACAGCCAGATGACTGCCTCGCCGACGATTTTGCCGCTCACCATCCCTTCGATGTTGTCGTAACCGACGCCGAGCGTGCGCGGCGCAAACATTCCGATCGCGCCGACCACCAGCCCGCCGATTGCAGGCCACCACATCCAATGGATCGGCAGGCGTTCGAAGAGATCTTCGATCCAGTAAACCGCGCGCGTGACGTATACCGCGAGCCAGCCGACGATCGCGCCGACCATCGTGTAAGCCGCATAGGCCTCGCCGGTCGGCCGGGCGAGAATCGGCATCGCGAAGGCCGCATCCGTACTGAAGTACAGCATCCGCACGGCCGTTGCGGTGACGCTCACCAGCGCGACCGGAATGATCGAGCGCGGACGGAATTCGAACAGCAGCAGCTCGATCGCCAGCAAGACAGCGGAAACCGGACTGCCGAATGTGGCCGCCATGCCGGCCGCTGCTCCGGCAGCCAACAGCGTCTTCCGTTCATCGGCCGTCACGGTGAAGATTTGACCGAGGACTGATCCAACCGCCCCGCCGGTCGCAATGATCGGCCCCTCGGCGCCAAACGGTCCGCCCGTTCCGATCGAAATCGCAGCCGACAGCGGCTTCAGAATCGTCACGCGCGCAGGGATGCGGCTTTCGTTGAGCAGGACCTGCTCCATTGCTTAAGGGATGCCGTGGCCGCGGATGGCCTTCGAACCGTAGCGCGCCTGAGGCCGACGATCACTCCGCCAATCGCCGGTATGAAAAGGACGAGCCAGCCGCGATGGTTGTTGGCCGGCGAGACGAATTGGGTCGAGAACCGGCCGTAAAACGCGATGTTCGTAACCAGCCCGATGATGCCGACCAGCGCCTGCGCGACAAAACCTGTCACAAGCGCGAGAAGCACGGACCAGGCGCAAATGCGCAGCACGCGTGCATCGATCAGGGAGCGTTCCAGCGGAACGCGGGCCGCGTCGTTCACTTCTTCCGCGACGACTTCCCTCCAGACGGTTCCTCTTCGAACAACATCGGCGCCGCTCCACGCGCGGCGCCCAGCTCTTCGATCATGCGGCCGAAGAGGTCCGCGAACCGGCGCCGTTCGGCCGGCTGCATCCGTTCCAGGATCTCGAGGATTCTTTCCTGCGCAACCGGCGGCGATTCCTCGGCAACCGAGCGTCCAGTCTTCGTCAGCGTCAGAACCAGCCGGCGGGCGTCGCGCCGATCGCGCTCGCGCATGATGTATCCACCCTCGACGAGACGGCTGACGACCACCGACACGGAGCTTTGATCCGTCCGCGTTTTTTCGGCGAGCTCTGAAAGAGACATTGCGGTCGCCTTTTCGAGCTCGTGCAAAACGAACAGCTGGGCGCCTGACAGGCCCACCTCGCTCTGCATGGCGCGGTCCGTCAGACGCAGCAAACGCACGAGGCGACGGATCGAATCCAGAATTCGCTGACTGTCAGTCACAACAGACAGATAGAGTACCAAAACGTCATGCCCAAGAAATACGACCGCGCCTACTTCGACCGCTGGTACCGCGGCCGGGCGCGCATCGGCGCCGAGCCGGAGGTCCGCAGGAAGGTCGCGATGGCTGTTGCGATCGCCGAGTTCTTTCTGCGCCGCACGATCCGCAACGTGGTCGACATCGGCTGCGGGGAAGCGCCCTGGTTCGTGCATCTGCGGGAGTTGCGGCCGAAAGTCCGCTACGTCGGGTACGATCCCGGCGATTACGCAGTCGAGCAGTTCGGCGCTTCACGCAATGTGCGATGCGGTGCATTCGGCGAGATCGGTGCCCTCCACATTCGCGAGCGATTCGATCTCGTCGTGTGCGCCGATGTCATGCACTACCTGCAGGATGATGAGATTCGGCGCGGACTGCCGGCCATCGTGCGGCTCATTCGGGGCGCTGCGTTTTTCGAGGTACTGACGCGGGAGGAGGAGGTCATGGGCGACACCGTCGGCCTGATCCGGCGCCCGGCGGCGTGGTATCGAGAAGTTTTCACCGGCAACGGATTGGTCGCGGTCGGACCTTACACCTGGATCGGAAAACGTCTGGCGAACGCCGCGACCGCCCTGGAGCGGCCGTGAAGAAGAGTGCTGAGTGCTGAGTCACGCCCGCCCACTCAGGACTCAGGACTCAGGACTCAGGACTCAGCACTTATTTTTCCGGCAGCTGCTGCTCGGGATTGAAATCCGGCGGACGCGGTCCGCCGCCTCGTCCTGAGCGAAGACGGCTGTGGTGATAGCCGTACGTCACGTAGATGATCAGACCAGCGCCGAGCCAGTAGACGAATCGCCACCACGATTTCGGCGGCAGGTAGACCGCGAGAATCAGACACGTGATGATGCCGAGAATCGGAAGAAGGAACGCGCCGCCCGGCACGCGAAACGGACGTTCACGGTTCGGCTCGCGGACGCGAAGAATCATGATCCCCATGCAGACGAGGATGAACGCGAAGAGAGTGCCGATGTTGGTCAGGTCCACCATCGCGTCGAGCGAAGTCACCATCGCGGTCACGCCGACGAAGACTCCGGTGATGATCGTGCCGATGTACGGCGTCCTGAAGCGCGGATGCACTTTCGAGAAGAAAGGCCACAGCAAGCCGTCGCGCGACATCGCGAAGAAGATTCGCGGCTGCCCGAGTTGAAACACGAGCAGCACGGCCGTGTGCGCAACGACTGATCCGAATGCGACGACGCCCACCATCCAGTTCGGCATCGAGACGAACTTCATCGCAAGCGTCAGCGGCTCGGCCTGCTCACTCGACAGGGTCTTCGTCAGCGCGCCGTAAGGAATCATCCCCGTGAAAACCGCGGCGATGCCGATGTAGACGACCGTGCAAACGATCAGCGAGCCGATGATGCCGATCGGCATGTCCTTCTTCGGATTCTTGGCCTCTTCGGCCGTCGTCGAGACGGCATCGAAGCCGATGTACGCGAAGAAAACGATGGCCGCGCCGGTGATCACGCCGTGAATTCCGTTGGGCGCGAACGGGTGCCAGTTCGGCGGCTTCACATACCGGAAGCAGACGAGAATGAAGAAAGCCAGGACCACCAGCTTGATGGCGACCATGCCGAAGTTGAAGCTCGCCGACTCGCGAATGCCCCATACCAGAACGACGGTGATGACGGCGACAATCGCCCCCGCCAGGATGTTGAAGACGATCGGAATGCCGAAAATGTGCGGCGCATTCGCAACGAGGTCGGGCATCTTGGCGGCAGCGGTCGTGTAATCGATCTTCAGCCACGGCGGGAGCGAAACGCCGAATCCCTCGAGCAGAGTGTTGAAGTAATTGGCCCACGAAATCGCGACCGCCACGTTTCCGATGGCGTACTCCAGGATCAGATCCCATCCGATGATCCAGGCGGTCAGCTCTCCTAGCGTCGCATACGAATATGTGTACGCAGAACCCGCAACAGGAACCATAGACGCAAATTCTGCATAACAAAGTGCACAGAAACCGCATACGATCGCGGTGAGCACGAACGACAGCATCAGCGCGGGACCGGCACCCGGCCTGGAAGGATCGCCGGCGGCCGCCGTTCCGATCGTGGCGAAGATGCCCGCGCCGATGATCGCGCCGATGCCGAGGGCGATGAGGTTCCACGGGCCGAGGACTTTCTTGAGCTGGTGGCCCTCTTCGCGCGTCTCGGCCATCAGGTCATCGAGCGATTTCGTCCGCCACAATTGATTGATGCCCATCGCGCGGAATCATAACCCTCCGCCGCCATCGGTCGTATGAAGATGGCGTGCTGGGTCTCCGCGCCTTACCGCTTCAGGCCGCGCGCGATGTACCCGGCCATTGATTGGGTACTGGCGCGGCGCTGAACTCCGGCGTACATTGCAACGTCATGAGTGCAATTGACATCAGCACGAAGTACCCCCCGGTCCGCAACTACATCGGCGGCACGTTTGTCGACGGCGAAGGCTACAGCCTGCTAGACGTTACAAACCCGGCCGACGGCAGCGTCATCTCGCGCGTTCCGCTCTCGACAGCGGCCGCGGTCGATCGCGCGGTGCAGGCGGCCAAACGCGCGTTCCCGGCGTGGTCATCGCTTCCGATCAAGGAGCGCGTCCAGGTTTTCTTCCGCTATAAAACACTGCTCGAGCAAAACATCGACGAGCTCGCGGCGCTGATTACCGAGGAGAACGGGAAGATTGATAGCGAAGCGCGCGCGGAGGTGCTGAAGTCCGCCGAGCTGACCGAGTTCGCCTGCTCGCTTCCGCAGATCACGGCCGGCGAGGTGCTGGAGGTCAGCCGGGGAGTCGAATGCCGCGTGGAAAGATTTCCGGCCGGCATCGTCGCGTCGATCACGCCGTTCAATTTTCCGAACATGGTCCCCAACTGGACCATCCCGAACGCCATCGCCCTCGGCAACTGCATGATCCTGAAGCCGAGCGAACAGGTGCCGCTCTCCGCGGGTCGCATCGCAGAGTTGTTGCGCGAAGCGGGTCTGCCGGAAGGCGTCCTGAACATCGTGCACGTCGGACAGGAAAC
>JALYZI010000204.1 GCA_030948915.1 Acidobacteriota bacterium | reverse complement strand
TCTTTGTCGACCTGGCCGTCGGACAGGATCGCCGCGATGCGCTCGTGCAGATCATTCGTTCCTTTGACGTAGCCTTCGTAGAGTTTGAAGTGCATCTCGAGGGTCTGATCGGAGATGCCATTGAGTCCGCTGAGATTGAATTGTTGTGGCTTGTAGATTTTCGTTTCCATGCACCGATGCAGTGCACAACGCGCACCTAAGCGGCGCAGCGGAACGTCGTATATACGTAAGGATAATTAGGCCGGAACCAATTACGGAAACTGCGGCGCACGAGATCGCGCGCTGTGGCGGGCGAGGCGCCCTTCAACACATAGTGCTCCCCGTCGAAAAAATCGACGGAGTAATTCGGATACGACGCCATCGGACGAAATCCCTTGAAGCCATCGAAGATCGTCGATGTCCACTCCCAGCCGTTGCCGACCAGGTCATGCACACCCCACGCGCTCGCGCCGGCCGGATGCGAGCCAACCGGGACGGGGTCCCAATTCGTGAAATTGAAATTGCCGCGCGTTGCGTCGGGCGCCTGGTCGCCCCACGGATAGAGCCGCTCCGCGCCGGACGGAGTTCCGAATGCCGCGCGGTGATACTCCGCTTCCGTGGGCAGCCGCTTACCGCGCCAGCGCGCGAACGCTTCCGCTTCGTCATGCGTCGCGTACACCGGCGCGTCGACTGGCAGCGGTCTCAGCTCGAACATCCCGCGCCAACACCATTGACCGTCGCGTCGCGCCCAGAAATGTGGGGGCTCCGCGCCGGTCGCGCGCATGTAATCGAGATATTCACCGTTGGTGACATTGTGGCGATCGATCTCGAACGCCGGCACCTCGACGCGGTGCGCCGGAAACTCGTTGTCCCATCCGAAAGAATCTTTATTGCCGAGAGTCGCGATGCCAGCCGGGATTTTCACCGCTCCGCCCTCGCACCCCGCACCCCGCGCCTCGCGCCCGGCGTTGAACGGCTTACGCGCGATCTTCTTGTCGTAAGGCAGCTCGTGAAACATGTACATCAGTGTTTCCTGATGCATCTGCTCGTGCTCCATGATCGCGACAGCCGCCTCGCCGCCATTCACGTCGATCGGGCCGTCCGTCAGCGCGCGTTCGATCAAAGCATCCGCCTTCGCGGCGTACTCCTGCACACATCGCCGCGACGGCCACTGATCGGTCGGCGGCTTCGCCGCGTCGACGCCGTCCGGATCGATACCGCGTTCGAACAGCACTTCGTAGCCGGCGTCGATGCCCGGCTGGTTCAGCGCGAGCTTGATGAGCGTGTTGACCGAGAAGGCCGGCAGGTGACCCTCGTAGAACACGATGGGATTGCGGAGGAGGATCGGCCGTTCGAAGTAAGTCTCGGGCTTCGGAATGGCGAAGACTTCGCGCGTGCGCGCACGACCGTCGTGGAACCAGCGCAGCAGCATCTCGCGATCGAGCGCCATAGGGCGAAGATTCTACGTCGACACGGTTTCGGCGATGGGGACTTCGACCACCCGAAACGGTAGCTGGTCGGGAAACTTTCGCTTCAGGAGCGGCATCGCGACGTTGTAAACGGCGGCGTTCCCCTTCGTGCGCCCTTCGAGAGTGCCGTGATGGGCGTGGCCGTGGAAAACAGTGCTGACGCGGTAGCGATCGACAGTTTCCTCGAGCCGGGTGGAGCCGAGGAACGCGATGATCTCGGGCGGCTCGCCTTCAACGGTTGCCTGGATCGGCGAATAGTGCAGCACCGCGATTTTCTGCGGAGTTCGAAGTCGCGCCAGCGCCGCTTCCAGCTTCAGCGCTTCTTCGATCGTCTCGTGGACGAATTGCTTGATGATCTCTTCGCCCCACGCGCCGAGGGCGCGGCGTCCGAAGCCGCCGCCGAAGCCCTTCACGCCGCCGAATCCGACACCTTCGATTTCAATGGAGTTTCCGTCGAGCATCGTGACGCCGGCGTCGGTCAGGATCTTGACGATTTCGTCCTGCTTTCCGCTCTCGAAATCGTGATTGCCGAGAACTCCGATGGCCGGGATGCGCAGCGCCGCGGTGATGTCCTTCGCAAGAATTCGCGCTTCTTCCACGGCGCCGTAATCGGTGAGATCGCCGCACAGCAGGAGGACGTCGGCCGACTGCGTGACTTTCGCGAACAGCTCCGTCATCCCGCCCGGCGAGGTCTTCTTGACGTGGATGTCGGCAACCGCGGCGATCCGCAGCGTTTCTCTTTCCGCCATTACTTGCTTCCGTCCCGCTCGATACCCGCCGTCCAGTGCGCGATCTCCTCGGCGTTCAGGTTTCCGTCGGGCTGGAGCCGCGCATCGCGGTATCCGCGTTCGGTGACGTCGACCAGATACTGCTGCCGCGAAATGATCGTCCCGTAGCAGGTCTTTTCTTTCGTATTACCCGCCTGCACTTCGGCCGCCAGTCGCTTCGACATTTCGTCCATCACCGAAGCGGGGACCTTCGATCGATGGAAGGGGTATATAAAACCGAATAATATAATGTGTACATATAAGGCGCGCCAATATTTTCCGTAACGGTCGATGAGGCGGCGCCAATCGAGTTTGTCGCCGACGGCGTGGATTACATGCGCGACGTCGGCGCCGTCGTAGCGCTCGCGCTCCATGATCAGCCCCTTCGACCAGATCATCTCCTCGGCCGGGATGAGTCTCACGTCCATGTCGAGCACGCGTCCCGGGACGGCGTATTTGAACCACAGATCGTCGACGACAGCGACGCCGTTGCCCGCGCTGAAAATCAGATCGATGAAGTTCTCGCCTTTCAGTGCCTTTCCGAGCCAGTGCGGAAAGGTGAGGTCCGTCTCATAACCGGCGGTGGCGAGGATTTTCGCGGCGCGGGGAAAATCGGAGCGGCGGATGAAAATGTCGAAATCCTTGGTGTGCCGCTCGATCCCCGTGTAGCGCGCAAAGGCGTACGCACCGCCGACGAGGTAGGGAAGTTTCTCGTCATCCAGCAGGCCGAGCGCGTGACGATAAAAGTCGCGGCTTTCCTGATCCAGTACAGACGCGGGGGCACTCGCGAAAGGCGACATTACCCCGCGAAAGGCTGCACGGTGCATGCCGTCACGGCCGAGCTCCCTCCGCCCACGAGACTGCAAACCAGATCGCCGCATCGGGACGCCGCGACCACTTTTCGTACTCCTCCATCACGCGGTCAAACGCCCCGGCGTCAAAAAGCGACATGCCGATAATCGCCTCGCGCGCTGTTCGAACGACGCCCGCCATGTTCGCAGTCAGTACGTCGAAGATTTCCATTCCTGCACAACCCCCGAAGAAGATCCATGTGTTGCGCTTCGGAATCGCTCCTGCCTCGTGCAGCAGCGCGACGAGCCGACGTCCGACGTAAGGGTCATTGCCGATCCGGTCGTACGTCCGGATGTACGCGTTCCAGAGATCGTTGATGCCGGGCGATTCAGGCCACAGACGCAGCACGCCGTGATCATCATCCGCCAGGACGATGCGACCGCCAGGCTTGACCGCCCGCACCATCGTCTGCACGACATGGAGCGGGTCGGGGACGTGCTCGAGCACGAAGCGGGTGTGCGCGAGATCGAAGGATCCCCACTCCTCGCGCGCGAGCTCGAGATTGAGAACATCGCCGCGCCGAAATTCGACAAGCTCCGGTTCGCCTTCAGTCGCTGCAATGCGGTGAGCGCCCGCCAGTTGCTCCTCGTTGCGTTCGATTCCGAGGACGCGGCCGCGAGGAACGGCGCGCGCCATCGCGCGTGTGAATTGGCCGAGCCCTGAGCCGAAGTCGATGATGCGTTCATCGCCACGCAACGCCATCTCGCGCAGCGACGCGTTGTTGAGCAAAACATCATTCAGCAGCGACAGTCGCCGCTGTTCCTCGGCCGCGGTTCCGTGGATGTAGACACTCATGGGGTCAGGCCTTTGGTTTCCTGTTTTTTCTACGGGGCGGAGAAACTTCAATGGTAATGGCGGCCATCATCTTAGGTACGAAGAGGTTCCGAAGATGGCATTCGTCGAGTTCTACGCATAGTGGAAAAAACCGCAAATCGAAGGCCTGACCCCATTTATTCAACCTCGAATCCGGCTTCGATCCAGGCTTCGAAGCCTCCCGTCAGTGGCCGAACCGGGGAGAAGCCTTTGTCGATCAGCATGCGCGCCACACGGGCGGCCGTGGCTTCGTTTGGTCACGTGCAGTAGACAACGATCTCGCGTCCGGCACCGAGGCTGTCGAAGCCGGCGAGAGTGATGGCGGTTGGAATGCGGCGCGGATCGCGGTTGCGGGCGCTCTCGCTGCGCGCGTCGATGATCAGAGGTAGCGCTCCGCGGTCCATCGATTCCTTCAACTCATGAACAGAAACACGCGCCATGCGCAGTTGTTTGTAAAAGTTGTGTCGCTGTGCCCATTTGAGAAAGATGAAGATCGCGATGACGGCCACCACCATCGCCACTGCCCACCCGCCCAGGTTCTCGAGCGACTCGATCACGCGTCCGATCGCGTGGTGAAATGCCCGCCCCACTGCCACCGCGCTGCCCGCCCACACGGCGGCGCCGATCGCGTCGTAGATCAGAAAAGCGATCGTGGAGTGTTTCGCGGCGCCTGCCAGCGGCGGCGCGACGGTGGAGAAGCCCGGGACGAATTTCGCGAACAGCAGTGACTTGAGTCCCCATCGCTCGAATTTCGTCTCGGTATCGCGCACGCAGGAATCGGGCGACAGCGAGATGCGGCAGAGGGTCGTCAGAATCCGATATCCGTAGCGGCGCCCGAGCATGAACCAGATCCAGTCGGCGATCAGAGAAGCGACCACCGAGGCGATCAGGACGTGCGTCGATGACATCTGATGGTTGCGCGAGAGCGCGCCGGCGACGATCAGGGTCGGAACTGCCGGGACCGGAACACCGAGCTGTTCCAGCAGGACGTTGAGGAAGACGAGCGGGACGCCGTATTGGACGACGAGCGCGAAGAGGCGGGCCATCGCCGGATTCTAACGGCGAAACAGCCAGAGCAGCAGAGAGAGGACGATCGAGAGCAGAATTGACGTCACGATCGGGAAATAGAAAGTGAAGTTTCCTCGCCGATACACGAAATCGCCCGGCAGGCGTCCAAGGCCGAGACCTCCGAAGGCTGTAAGTGCAATGCCGGCGAGCAGTAGCACGCCGCCGACCACCATCAGCACTCTTCCGAGCTCCCGTGTCACGAGCTAACTCCTTTCCATATTCTGAGTCTAAGGCCAGTGGGATGCAGATGAGCGATGTAGCGACCGTGAGCCGGGCGCGGGCCGGTGACTCCGACGCCTTCCGGTTGCTCGTCGAGCAACACAGCCGTCTCGTATTTCGAGTGGCTTATCGAATGACAGGAAATGAGCACGATGCCGACGATGTGGTTCAAGAGACGTTTCTTCGCGCGTACAAACAGCTCGGCAGGTTCGAGGAGCGCGCGAATTTCGGCACCTGGCTGCATCGCATCGCCGTCAACTGCGCGCTCGATCTGCTTCGGTCGCGCGGCCGGCTCGATCGCCATTACGGCGGCGACCCGGAGGAGGCCGAGATGATGGGCGCAATCCGTTCTTCCGACCCGCAGCAGGATCGTCTTCTACTCAGCGCCGAGTTGCGCGATCAGGTCACCGCCGCCATGGAAAAACTCAGCGGGAACGAACGGACCGCGTTCGTCCTCCGCCACTTCGAAGGGATGCCGGTCGAAGAGATCGGCAAAACTCTCGGCATCCAGGTGAATGCCGCGAAGCACACGATTTTTCGCGCGGTGCGAAAGCTTCGCGAATCGCTGGAGCCGTTTGTGAGGTCCTCGACATGCAACATCTGACAGAACAAGAACTGGTATTGCATCACTATCACGACGAAGACTCGCCGGCGGCCGTGGCGAAGCATCTCGCTGCCTGCGACGTCTGCCGTGCCGAATTCAACTCGATTCAACGCGTGCTCGCGCTGGTCGATGAAATGCCGATTCCGCAGCGCGCCGACGGCTACGGCGAGCAGGTGTGGACGCGGCTGCGGTGGAGAGTGGGAAGTGCGGGCCGCCGCCGCAACTGGCAAACTGCGCTGGCAGCCGCCGCGGTGCTGGCCATCGCTTTTTTCGCAGGGCAGTGGTGGCACGCGCACAACATTGCGCCGGCGAACGTCGCCACCATCAATGCAGCCGCCGGCAAGGTTGCCGCCGCTTCACAAGCCGATTCGCAGAATCGCATTTTGTTTGTGGTGGTCTCCGATCATCTCGACAGCTCCGAACGCATGCTGCTCCAGGTCGTCAACTCCGACAGCAAGCGTGGCCTCGACCTGACCAATGAGCGCGGGCGGGCGGAGGAGCTCGTCGCTTCCAACCGTATTTATCGCCAGACAGCCGAGCAGCATGGCAACGATCGTCTCGCCAGCGTGCTATCCGATCTCGAACCGGTGCTTCTCGAAATTGCGCATTCCGACGGCAAGCTTTCGCCCGACGAAGCGTCCGCGCTGCAGAAGCGCATCGACTCAAAAGGACTGCTATTCAAAGTGCGCGTCATCAGCGCGCAGACCAGCGGCCATGAAACTCCAGCCGCACCACCACAGAAGGGAATGACCTCATTATGAAAACTCGAATCATTTGTGCCGTCGCATTTCTCGCATGCCTGATCACCGCGCCAGCACTTCACGCGGATGTGTTCAGCAGTGACGACGAAAAAGACAAAGAAAAACAACAGGCGAAGCTCGAAAAGGAAGAAGACCTCTACGACGAAGGCAACGACGCCATCGACGAGCATGACTGGAGGCGCGCCGCACGCGCGTTCCAGCGCGTCGCCGATATGAGGATGTCGCACGCCGACGCAGCGCTCTACTGGCTCGCGTTTTCACAGGGAAGGATGGGGATGCGCTCCGAGGCGATCTCGACGCTCATGAAATTGAAGAGCGAATATCCGAAGAGCAAGTGGAACGACGACTCGCGCAAACTCGACCTGGAGATTCGCCAGTCGGCCGGCCAGCAGATCGAGCCGGAACATGTCGCTGACCTCGACCTGAAACTCATGGCCCTCAACGGATTGATGAATTCCGACCCTGACCGCGCCGTGCCGATCCTGGACCACATCGTGACCACGAACAAGGAGCCGAAGCTCAGAGACAGGGCTCTCTTCGTTCTCAGTCAGTCGAGCTCACAACAGGCGTATGACGTGTTGTCGCGCGTGGCGCGGAACGGCAATGACCCTGATATGCAACGCCGCGCCGTCCGCTACCTCGGCATCATGGGCGGCGAGCGCAATCGCAAGCTCCTCGCAGATCTTTACAAATCCACGCCCGACATCGACATCAAGAAATCGATTCTGAAGTCCTACATGATTTCCGGCGATCGCCAGCATCTCTTCCAGCTCGCCAAGGCCGAGCCGAATGTCGAGTTGCGCATGGAGGCCATCAATCAGCTTGGCCTCGTCGGCGGACGCGATGAGCTCTCCGAACTCTACGCGACGGAGACGTCGGTCGAAGTGCGCAAGAAGATCATCCAGGCGATGTTTCTCGGCGGCAACTCAGAGAAGCTGTTCGACATCGCCCGCAATGAGCAGACGATGGAGCTGAAACTGGCCGCCATCCGCAATCTCGGCCTCCTCGGCGGCGAGCGCACGGCGCAGTTCCTGACGACGCTGTACACCTCCGATTCGCGGCGGGACATCCGCATATCGGTGATCCACGCGCTCTTCATCCAGGGCAACGCGCGGGCCCTCGTTTCGCTCGCCCGTCAGGAGAAGGATCCCGAGCTGAAGAAGGCCATCATCAGCCAGCTGTCAGTGATGAATTCGAAAGAGGCCGCCGACTATCTGATGGAGTATTTGAAGGACTAGGGCTCGTATAATTTGGCCCTCATGGGCCGCTTCTTCGGCTACGGCTTCATCCTCCAGGTGATCGCGCTGGTGCATTTCATCCGGCGGCGGCCTGAGAATTACTGGCTCTGGATCATCATCTTTTTCGGCGGCCTCGGGGCCGCCGTTTACATTGCGATGGAAGTGGTCCCGGACCTCGGTCTCATGCGGCAATCGATGAAGGGAATGTCCCGCCGAAAACGCATCAAAATGCTCGAAGTGATGATCATTGACAATCCTTCGGCGGGAAATTACGAAGAGCTCGGCGAGCTGCTGCTCGAAGAAAAACGATACGCGCGCGCTCGTGAATGCTTCGATCACGCACTGGGATCTCGCTCCGATCATGTCGATCCGTTTTATCGGCGCGGCATCTGCGCATTCGAACTGGGCGATGCATCCGCAGCGCTCAACGATTTCGAGCGCGTCATTAAAGCCGATCCGAAATACGACTTCTCTCGCGCACAGCTCTTTTACGCCCGCTCCCTCGCCGCGACCGGTCGCAAGGACGAAGCGACGGGCGCGTTCGAGCGCCTCCTGAATGCTTCGAGCTCGACCGAGGCGCTTCTGTGCACCGCGGAATTCTTTGCAGAGCAAGGACGAAAGAAAGAGGCCAGGGAGCTCCTCGAGCGCGTGCTCGCGCGCCGCGCGACGATGCCCGCGTATCAACAGCGCCGCGAGAGGCCGTGGCTGCGGCGGGCGAAGGCGCTTCTACGTTCGATACGCGCTGACGTGTCGGTTGCCGCGTAAATAGAACCGCAGCGGCCAGATTGCTGCATCGCCGGCGCCGTCGATACCCACTCTCCTGCTGACCGCGATTTCGCCATCGTCGATTGGACGCTCCGGCGCCGTTAGAAACAGACGTTTTCCGTCGAGCGGTTCGCCGTCGAGACGTCCATCGATGTCGAGCGCCGAACAGAGCTTGCCCGGACCGTTCATCAGATCGAAGTCGCGTTTCGCTTTCGGCCGGCGTCTGCGCATCGATTCGACTCCGCGAATCGGCTCGGCCGCGCGCAAAAGAACCGCCTCCGCGATGTCGGCCTCCTGCGTCACGACGTTCAGACACCAGTGCATCCCGTACGTGAAGTAGACGTAGGCGCGGCCGCCTTCGAGATACATCGAGGCGTTGCGCGCGGATCGCAATCCGCGCCGCGCGTGACTCGCCAGATCGTTCGCACCAAGGTAAGCCTCGGTTTCGACGAGGCGCGCGGCGAGAAGCTCGCGTCCGCGCTTCCGCCACAACGTGCATCCGAGAAGCGCGCGGGCAACGGTGACGGTGTCCTGCAGGTAGAAATCGTGCGGCAGCTTCTCCGTCATCGCCCGAGCTGTTCTTCGCGGACGTGGCGGCCGATCAATGCGATCAACTCGGGATGAATGTCGGGCGGCGCGCCGACGATGTTGCCGCGCTCGAACCAGCGGTCGCCTCCGGAAAAGTCGCTGATCACGCCGCCCGCTTCGAGGATCATGAGCGAGCCGGCGGCCACATCCCACGGCGAAAGGTGGATCTCGAAGAAACCGTCGAAAATACCGGCGGCGGTGTAAGCGAGATCGATGGCCGCCGAACCCGCCCGCCGCACGCCCTTCGCCTGCGAGATGACGTCTTGAAAAATATCACAATATACCGATACATATTGTTGTGCACGAAATGGAAATCCGGTGGCGAGGAAGGCTCCCTCCACCGTGCGTTGATCGGAGACGTGCATGCGGATTCCGTTGCGAAATGCGCCCGCACCGCGCTCGCCGGTGAAGAAGAGATCGCGCAGCGGCTCATAGATCACGCCTGCGATCATCTCGTTGCCTGACTTGAGTCCGATCGAGATCGACCAGATCGGAAAATGCTGCAGGTAATTCGACGTGCCGTCGAGCGGATCGATGATCCAGGTCCGGCCGCTCGAGCCTTCTGTCATGGCGCCTTCTTCGCCGAGGATGCCGTCGTTCGGAAAATGCTCGCGGAGGACGGTGACGATCGCGATCTCACTCTCGCGATCAGCGCGCGACACCCAGTCGTTGCGCGCCTTGATGTCGGCGTCGCCTTTGCCGAGGTGCTCCCAGTGACGCAGAAGGACGGCCGCCCCGCCTTTGGCCGCCTCGATCGCGGCGTCGACTTCATGCACGGCGCGGCATTCTACGGGTTTCGGGCGTAGAATCCGCGACTCAGCAAAATGACGATGCGCGGAACAGCCCGCCGCGCGATCCGGGTCGATGTTCAGAAGTTCGGGTGGGACCGCTCGGCTGTCGTAACTCTTCGGCATTCGACTTTGCCGTGGTACGACGAGTTTGTGCCCGAAATCGCACTCGATGCCACGCCGCTCTCCGGACTGAAAGACCTCGGCACGCGCGATCGGCTTTCGCTCACCGGACAATTCGCCGCGCATCAGGCATTCCTGCAGTTCGCAGGCGTGCGTGATGCGGCCTTCGATCCGGCCGAATGGGCCGTCGTTCGAAAACGATCGACCGATTGCCGCCTCGTTCGGATCGCGGCACGTTCGGCGGAGGAGCCGCCGCCGCTGTTGACGTCGATCCAGCAGTTCGCGTCTGCAATCGCAGCTCCGCCGCTGGACGTGTTCCGACAATCGTGGGGACGAGCCGAGACGGCGTATCACGAAGTGGACTCGCGGCTGCGCGAGGATGTCGCCGCCGACTTGCGCTGGCTCCGGTGCGCGGCGCTCGGCTCGGTCGTCGCTCCGGGAACAGAATCGCTGCGCGCGTTGCAGCCGATGTCCACCGGGAGGTGGCGAGCGCCCGCTGATCTGCGGGCGTTCCGCGCATTGGCGGCCCTCGACAGAACGGTCACGATCCTCGGCGACGATGCTTCGCCGCTGACGCGTTACTCCGGAGTCGCGAATCTGGAAATGCCGTCGAGTGCGAGCGAAACGGAGATCGTCGAGCGCGTGCTCGCCGGCGCTTCGCATCGCACGTTCGTGTTGACGAACCGCGATGCATTCGATGACGCGTCGCGTCGCGTTGTCGACTTATTGAAGGCCGCAGAGTTCGGTCTCTGGCTTGGAGACGAAGGGCAGGAACTCAGTGAGACGGCGTTGTTTGTTCTCTCGCCGCGACTCGAGGCGCGGCGCGCGCTCGATGGCCGCAAACCGAGCGCGGAATCGCTCGCGCAGTTTGTGGCGTCGCCGGCGTTCGATCGTTATCTGGATCATGGCGAGCTGCCGGCGAGTCAGGGCGATGACGCGATCGGACGGCTCCGCGAGCCATTCCGTTCGTACACCGCCGCCGTCGCGCTTCTCGGCGAACGGATACCGGTGGCGCTCGTCAATCAGTTTCTCGATCGATTGATGTCGACCGCGCGTGCCGCGGATCTGGTCAGTGAAGGAGTCTCGTCAATTCGCGACGGCGAGCTGCGTTTCGCGTCGCCTGAGGTCCGCCAGGAAGCGATGCTTTCGATTCCGACGGCATCGCGGCCGTCGCTTTGTCGCGTGGCGGCCGAGATCGCGCAAGCGACCGATCGGCGAACGGCGGCGCTCCTGCTCACCGACGCCAGCGATCTGGCACGCGCATCGTCGTTGTTGGAAACGATGGAATGGCGTTCGGCGGACGATGTCATCTCGACCTTGCGCACATTTCCGCGCGACGCGATGTCGCCGCGGCTTCGTGAGATTCTGGCGGATGCGCTGGTGGCGTCGGGACGCTATCGCGACGCCCGCGCGATCGCATCCGACAGGCTGCTGGCGAAAATCGATCGCCGCACGGGGCAGTACGCAGCGGCGCTCGAACGGGTCGATCGTATCGGCGCGAACGATTTCGAATCTGTGCTGCTCCGCGCCGAGCTGCTGCTGCTTCTCGATCGAACCGAAGAAGCCTGCGCAGCGCTCGACGCATGTCAGCCGCGAACGGACGAAGAGCGGCTCCGGCATGGCTACCATCGCGCCGTACTCGCAAACGACGTCGGCGAGCGTGCCGATGACGCATGGCTGCAGATCGAAGCGCCGTCGCGCGAGTACTACGGCGCGCGGATCGCTGTCTACCGCGGGATCGCTTCCCGCGATCTCGAAAGCGCGGTCGCGGGCGCAAAGAAAGCTGTCGACTGCGCTGCGTCACTGGCCGATCGGATCGACGCGACGCTCGACCTTCTGTTCTCACTGTTCTGCAGCGGCGACTGGGTCTCGGCGCGCTCCGCCGCTCTCGACGCTCTACTCCTGGTGGAGGAGACCCAGGGCGATCGTGCTGCCGGCGGAATTCTCTTCATGCTGGCGTATCTCGCCGCCGACGACGGACAGTGGACCCACGCCACGCATCTGCTCGAGCGATTGCGCGACTTCTATTCGGACACGCGCGATGGGAAGCGCCTTCTCGAGCTCGAATTGATTGCCGCGGCGATCGATATGTCGCGCGGAGCGTTCGAATCCGCCGAGCGGCCTGCGAAAGCCGTTCTTGCCGGGCCGCTTTCCGATCAGATTCGCGAGGCGGCGGCGCTGATCCTCGACGAAGTCGATTGGATCGAAGGACGGACCACACCGCTGCGGTCGACCGGCGCGACGGCGAACATCGAGCTCACCGATCGCCACTCCCTGCTTCTCGCGAGGCGCGGTCTCGATCATCCTTTGCCGAGAAATCCCTTCGACGCGCAGCTGTTGCGATGGGAAGAAAGCGGAGGGCCGGTACCGGCCGCGACGACCGGCTCGCAGAAGCTGATGTTGTTTCGCGCTGCGTTAGGCCGCGGTCGCAAGGACCTCGCCAGTGCCCTGGCCGCCGAGCTCGAGATCACGATGGAGTCGCCCGCGCAGCGCGCTGTCGAATCGGAGCTACGCGTTCTGCGCGCCGCATCCGCGCTTCCGTATCCATTCGGGCCGAATGACTTCGCGCCGGCGGCCTGGCGCTACGCGACGCGCAATCGACTCGGGCAATGGCAGGAGATCGGATCGCTCCCCGCTCTGCAGTCGGCGGAACTCGATTCAATCCTTGCCGAACCTGGCGACAACTGGGTCGCGTGCAGCGATCGCGAACTTCTCCACATCGAAGACCTCGGCCGCTGGTCAGCCGAGTCGCGCGATGCGATCGCGGCGTTGTTCCGCGTTCGTGCCGAGCACCATCGTCTCAGTCGCCTGATGGATGAGGAACCGCTCGACTCCACCACACGCGTGGAAGGAGTCGTCGGCGAGTCGCCTGCCATGCGTGAGATCTTCGATCTGATCTCGCGAGTCTCCAGGCGCGACGTCGCCGTCTGCATCCTCGGCGAATCCGGAACGGGGAAAGAGATGGTCGCGCGCGGCGTACATCGCCAATCGGCTCGACGGCAGAAGCCGTTCACGCCGATCAACTGCGCTGCGCTGCCGGAAAACCTGATCGAGAGCGAGCTGTTTGGCCACGTCCGCGGCGCGTTCACCGGCGCCGATCGCGATCGCGCGGGACTCATCGAAACGACCGACGGCGGGACGCTTTTCCTCGACGAGATCGGCGAGATGCCGCTGGCCGCGCAGGCGAAGCTGCTGCGATTCCTGCAGGAGGGCGAGTTCCGCCGCGTCGGCGAAACGACGAATCGGACGTCGGACGTCCGCATCGTTACTGCCACGAATCGCAAGCTGGAAGCGGCGGTCGAAGAGGGACGATTTCGCGAGGACCTGTACTACCGCATTCGTGGAGTCGAGATCGTCATGCCGCCGCTGCGCGACCGCGCCAGCGACATTCCGCTGCTGGCGGCGCACTTCCTGACAATCGAACGACAAAAACATCGCGCCGGCCCGATGCGATTGTCGTCGGAAGTCGAAGCGGCATTCGCGTCGTATCACTGGCCCGGGAACGTTCGTGAGCTGCAGAACACCATTCGCGGCGCGCATGCTCTGGCGGGCGATTCTCGCGAGATCGCGCTGGAACATCTGCCCGAACGCCTGCGGCGTATCAAGCTTGCACGCATGCAGATCGGCTCGTATCAGGATGCCGTGGCGCGATTCCGCCGCGAGCTCATCGAAAAATCGCTGGCGCAGGCGAACGGCAACCAGAATCAGGCTGCCGCCATGCTCAAGATCTCCCGCCAGGCGCTGGCCTACCAGATTCGGGAGCTCGGCATTCTTGTAACCCCATCGAAACGCCCTCAGGTCTAGGCCTCGCCAGTACAATTCCGACAGCCCCGATGAACGCCCGGATCCCCCGAAGCTTGATTGCCCTTGCTGCCCTGGCGGGATGCGCTCTCTATTCCGACGTCCTCATCTCTCCGCTGATCTACGATCCGGCGAATATCGAGCGCGGAAACGACCTGCCGTCGATGGTGCGAAAGCTCGATTACAACCACGCCGTTTCGCTTGCGGAGATGATCGAGGCGAAACCGAAAAAGACCGCGCAGGAACTGGCCTCGCTCGGTGCTGCGGAGCTGGCCGCCGGCCGATACGACGACGCGCGACGCCATCTGCGCGCCGCGATTGACCTCCAGCCGTTCCGTACCGTGTATGCCTCAGTCGCGTGGGACCTTTCGCAGCTCGAATACATGTCGAACAATTTCGACTCGAGTCTCGACTGGGCCAAACTCGCTCAGGAGCGCGGAATCAACGTCCGGCAGTGGCATCTCGACTATCTCGCTTCGCTCGCCAACACGAACGTTTACCACTTCAGCGGCGTGAACAGCGAGCGTGTTTCCATGCGAGTCTCCCGTCCCGATGTTCCCCGCGTCGATGTGACGCTGAACGGTAAGAGGAGCCTCTCCACGATCATCGACTCGGGCGCGGTCCTGTCGATCATTTCGCAAAGCCTGGCCACGAGTCTCCCGGTGAAGACGCTCGGTCCGTTCGAAGGAACATTCTCCGGCCTCCTCGGCGAACCCATTGCAGTGCACTTCGGAATTCTCGACTCGGTGGATGTCGGACGCATGACCATCGCAAACGTTCCCGTTGCGATCATGCCCGACGACAAGATGAGATTTCTGATCAGCGGCAAGAAAGAATTCAAAATCGATCTCCTCCTCGGCGCGCATCTACTGAAGGAATTTCGGATCGAGCTCGATTTCCGCCGCAACAACGTGACGTTCACGCGCATCCCGTCGTCGGCCCGGCGTCCGGCGGCCGATCAGAATCTTTTCATCGAGCAGTTCCGCCCCGCCGTGCGCGGCACGATCAACAGGCATGGCTGGTTCGCTTTCATCCTCGATACCGGATCGGAAGTGACGTTTCTGAACGAACGACAGCTCGGATCCCTGCCGATCCAGATCTTCGCGCCGAAGGTGCACAACGCGACGCTGCAGGGTCTCGGCGGTGCAAAAAAGCACGGCGAGAAGCTCGACAACGTGGAAATCGGTATCGACCGCTGGGCAGGGACGTTTCACACGATCCCGATGTACGACGCCGGCGAACATGAGCGGACGAGCGGCATCGTCGGCGAGAACTATCTGAAGAATTTCGACGTGGTGATCGACTTCGGCAGGATGCGCGTCGACCTCGCGCCGATCGGAGTGCTGTCCGTGATCACGATGGACAAGAGCATTCCGGAGGACCAGCGGCTGCCGCCGCCGTAAAGCAGGCGTCAGGCGTCAGGCGTCAGGTTTTTTTCTTCTTCCTGATCTCTTCCCGCCTCTTTGCGGCCCAGCCTTCGACCACCTTCTGCGGCACTCGGCTGAGCGCAAGCGCGTCGGGCGGCACATCTTTCGTGATCGTCGATCCGGCGCCGACGTACGCGCCGCGGCCGACGCGAACAGGCGCGACCAGCTGCGTGTCGGATCCGATGAAGACGCCATCCTCGAGCACCGTCTCGTTCTTGTTCACGCCGTCGTAATTGCAGGTGATCGTTCCGGCACCGATGTTGACGTCAGATCCGATTTTGGCATCGCCGATGTACGAGAGATGCGACGCCTTCGAACCTTCCCCGAAGATCGCCTTCTTGGTCTCGACGAAGTTTCCGACTTTCACACGTTTCCCGAGTCGCGTCCCCCCGCGGAGATGCGCGTATGGGCCGACCGCCGCTTCGTCTTCGATGACGGAATCCTCAGCGACTGTTCCGGTCTTCACATGCACGTCGTTGCCGACGGTGACGTTGTGCAGGTGCACGCCGGGTTCGATCACACAGCCGGTTCCGATGCGCGTGTTTCCTTCGATCGTCACGAATGGATAGATGACGGTGTCGTTGCCGATCGTGACCATCGAATCGATCACGACAGTCTCGGGATTGCGGAAGGTGACTCCTTCGCCCATCAGTTTCGCGATGACGCGCCGCTGGATCTCGCCCTCGACCGACGCCAGCTCCGCACGCGAATTGACGCCCAGGGCTTCGACCGGATCGTCGAGAAGCAGCGCGCCGACCCGTTTCCCGCTCTCGCGCAGCATCGCGATCAGATCCGTCAGGTAGTACTCGCCCTGCGCGTTGTTCGTCGACAGCCGGCGGAGATTCTCGGCGAGATGCCGGCCGTCGAAGAGATAGATGCCGGCGTTCACTTCGCGAATCTGCCGCTGTTTTTCGTCGGCGTCCCGCGCTTCCACGATTCTCATGACGCCGCCGTTTGCGTCGCGAACGATTCTTCCGTACAGCGCAGGTTGGTCGAGCTCCATCGTCACGAGCGTCAGCGCATTCCCGGATCGCTGATGCTCATCGAGAAGCCGATGCAAGGTTTCCAGACGCGTCAGCGGGACATCGCCGGAGAGGACCAGAATGCTTTTTCCGTTCGCGTCGATATTCTGCAGTGCCTGCTGCACCGCGTGTCCCGTGCCGAGCTGTTTTTCCTGAAGGGCATAGCGGGCGCGATCGCCGACATGCTGCTCCACCTCTTCGTGTTGATGCCCGACGACCACGATCGGCGGCCGGCCCGATATCTGTTGCGCGAGATCGACGACGTAGTCGATCAGCGGACGGCCGGCAGCAGGATGCAGCACTTTGGCCATACGCGATTTCATCCGCGTTCCGAGTCCGGCGGCCATGATGATGACATCGACGTTCGCGGTCATTGCTCCCTGCGCATCCGTTCAAGAGTCCGGCCATACCGATCGTAAAGCCGGAAGACGGTCTCCGCCAGCGCCGCCGGATCGTGCCGGACAAAATCTGCCTCGGCTATGACGTCGCCGAAGAACGGTGTGACGCCCAGCTCGCGAATGCGGGCGATGTCGAATTGCACCGGAAACTGTTTCTCCGCCTGATACGACTGAAGAATCGCTTCGGTTGGCCGTCGTCCATTGAGCACGACGAGATCGACGATCAACCCCGCGTGTTCGATGATCGCGCTCAAATGATCCTCAGATGTGTAGCCATCGGTTTCGCCGGGCTGCGTCATCACATTGCAGATGTAGACGCGAAGCGCTTTCGATTCCCGGATCGTCTCGGTGATCGGCTTGATCAAGAGGTTCGGAAGAACGGACGTGTACAGCGAGCCCGGCCCGATCAGAATCAGGTCGGCTTCCCGGAGGGCTGTCAGCGCCCGATCGGGAGGCTGCGGATCGGCGGGATCGATGCTGAGGTGCACGATGCGAGCATGCGGCCGCGGCGCTTTTCGGCGGTCGCCGAGGAGCGAGCCGCTGATGGCGACTTCGCCGACGAGCTCCTTTCCGTCCGCCAGCCGCGCCCGCAACCGCACCTGCTCGAGCGTGGACGGATAGATATCGCCGCGAATCGCGAGGACTTCGGAAGCCGCCAGAATCGCGTCGTCGAAGCCGCCGGTGATGTCGGTCAGCGCCGTCAGCAGCAGATTTCCGAGCGAGTGGCCGGCGAGTGACGATTCGCCGTTCTGAAAACGATAACTGAAAAGACGTGATAATAAATGCTCTTCTTCTGCAAGAGCGACGATGCAGTTTCGGATGTCGCCCGGCGGCAGCACGCCGAATTCCTTGCGCAGGGCGCCCGAGCTTCCCCCCTCATCGGTGACCGTGACGATCGCGCCTAACCGCGCAATCGACCACGCTCCGTCCGCATCGACGTAGCGCTTCAGCCCGCGGAGCAGCGTGGAGAGGCCGGTGCCACCTCCGATCGCGACGATGTTGAGGCCCTGGTGGCGCATGTGGTGGCCGGTTCCCGGTGTCCGGTGGCCCGACGGTGGCACCCGGCCACCGGCCATCGGCCACTATTTCTTCTTCAGCTCCGTGAGCACGAGCTTTGCGACCGCCTTCAGCGTATCGAAGACGCCCGTACCGTTCATCGCGACGGCCTCGAAAGTCGGCTCCCCCTTGAGGTTGAGTTGGCGATACATCTCCTCCGCAGGGATCGCGGTCGGCAGGTCGCGTTTGTTCATCTGCAGTACGTACGGAACGGTTTTCAGGTCGTAGCCCTGCTCCTTCAGATTTTTTTCCAGGTTCTGGAGCGACTCGATGTTCGCCTCCATGCGCGCGTCCTGTGAATCGGCGATGAACACGACGCCGTCGACGCCCTTCAGAATCAGTTTGCGCGACGCGTCATAAAAGACCTGGCCGGGGACGGTGTACAGATGAAAGCGCGTCTTGAATCCGCGCACCTGGCCGAGGTCGAGGGGAAGGAAGTCGAAGAAAAGGGTGCGATCGGTTTCTGTCGCGAGCGAAATCAGCTTGCCCTTCGCCTGCGGATTCGTTTTGTCGTAGATCCACTGCAGATTCGTCGTCTTCCCGCACAAGCCGGGACCGTAGTAGACGATCTTGCAGTTGATCTCTCGCGCGGCGTAGTTGATGAACGTCATCGGCTATTCGCTGAAGAGGCTGTCGATGTCTTCGTCAGTGATCTCGGCGAACGGCGAGTCGAAGCGGTTTGCGAGATTCCCGCGATCCGCTTCCGACTTTTTGAGGAGTTGTTCGAACGTCCGTTCCAGCTCCTGCGACGCTTTCTTCACGCGCAGGCGAACCAATCCGAGAGAAGAGCGGTCGTCGAATATGACAACGAGGATGACCCGTTGGGCAACCAGGGAGATGTGGATGTTGTCGCGTTCCCCCTCATGGAAGAGGATCGAGAATTCCTTTTCGCCGATGAGCTTCGCCAGTCCGTCGGTGGCCGCGACATTGCCCGCGGTCAACGACGCCAGCGAGGTGGCATCCACGCCGCGCATGTCGCCGTGTACGGCGATCTGCTGGCCGTTTTTGTCGACCAGGAAACAGATTTTGGCATTGGAGTCGACCTGCAGACGCTGGAGAGTGTCCTTGATCTGCTGGTACTCCTCCTCATACATCACGAGATCAGGGGAGGCCATTTGCGCTCACCATACTAAACTAAATTTCTCGCCTGCCTTCCAGAGCCTTCGCCATCGTAACTTGATCCGCGTATTCGAGATCCCCGCCGACCGGCAGTCCGAACGCGAGCCGGGTGGTGCGCACGCCGAGAGGCCGAAGTTGCTGCGCGAGATAGAGAGCGGTGGCCTCGCCTTCGACGTTGGGATTCGTCGCGATGATGACCTCGCGAACCTCGCCGTTCTGCACGCGCCGCAGCAGGCCGCCGGCGTCGATGTCCTGCGGACCGATGCCTTTCAGCGGCGACAGCGCGCCCAGCAGAACGTGAAAGAGGCCTTTGAAATCGCGGGTCTGTTCGATCGTCGCGATGTTGAATGCTTCTTCGACGACGCAGATGACCGACGGATCGCGTCGCGGGTCGCTGCAGATCACGCAAGGTTCGACGTCCGTCATGTTGTTGCAGTTCGAGCAGCGAAAGATCTTCGACTTCACATCCACAATCGCCGCCGCCAGCTCTTCGGCCTCCGCCGGTGTGCGTTTGAGGATGTGATACGCGATGCGCGACGCCGACTTCGCGCCGACGCCGGGAAGTTTCGTGAGGACGTTGATCAGATTTGCGAGAGGTGGTGCGGTCATGGTGGCCGGTGTCCGGCGGCCGGTTTCCGATTGCCGACAACCGGCCACCGGCAACCGGCCACTTCAGAACAATCCCGGAATCTTCATTCCCCCCGTCATCGCGCCGATCTGTCCCTGCATTTCTTCATCGACTTTTCGCGCGGCTTCGTTGACCGCCGCCACGACGAGATCCTGCAGCATCTCGACGTCATTCGGATCGACGGCTTCTTTGTCGATCGCGACGGAGAGCACTTCCTTGTTGCCGTTCATGGTGGCCTTGACCATGCCGCCGCCGGCACTTCCTTCGACGCGCAGCTCTGCCATCCGCTGTTGCATCTGCTCCTGCATCTGCTGGACTTGCTTCATGAGTTGCTTCGGATTCATTTGGTTCTCCTCGTCTCCACGACTTCGCCGCCGAGGTGCTTCTGGAAGGCCTTGAGGACAGGATCTTCTTTGATCGGCTTCTCTTTGCTGGGCGGCGGCGCGGTCGTCTCCACCGAAATCGTGACAGGCGCTCCATAGACTTCCCTGGCGATCGATTCCAGGAACTCGCGGGCGTTGGTCACAGCGTCGGCAGAATATGTATCATTAAATGTAAACGATAATGTATCACCATTCTTCGTGCTCTTCGCATTTGCGATATAAGCGGAGATGGCGGGCCGCGCTTTTTGGATGCGCTCCAGGAAAGTATCGAGGTCTCGCGGTTGCGCGGTCTCGCGGGGTTTCTCCTTCTCCACTGCGGGACCGCGAGGCTGCGAGACCGCGGAACCACTCAGCACTTCTTCCACGGCCCGCATTCGCGGGAACGTCGCGGCCTTGAGCAGTGCGATCTCCACCGCCAGCCGCTGATGTTCGGCGCGATTGATCACGTCATCGTCGCGCATCAGCAGATTTGCGATGCGCAGCAGCTCGGAGTAGGAAAACTTTTTAGCGACTTCCTCGGCGCCCGCGACATCCGGCTTTCCGCCCGCGGAGATCAGCAGCATGTTGCGGACGAAACTCAGCAGATCGCGATAGAGAAGTTTGAAATCGCGGCCGCTCTCCGCCGCCTCCTGCAGCGCCTCGACGATTCCGCGATGGTCGCCTTCACTCACCAGCGTCATCAGCCGCGCGAAAAAGCTCGTGTCGGAGAGGCCCAGGACGGTGGCGACGTCGGCGGAGGAGATGGAGCGGCCGCTGAAGGCAATGATCTGATCGAGAATCGAGAGCGCATCGCGCACGCTTCCTTCGCCGCGCCGCGCGACAATCTCCAGCGCGCCGTCGTCGGCCTCGATCCCTTCCGCTTTCGCAATCTGACGGAGGCGGCTCACCAGTTCCTCGATTGTGATCTTGCGCAGCGTGAATTTCTGCACGCGCGAAAGGATCGTCGCCGGCACCTTCTGCATTTCCGTGGTCGCGAACATGAAGATGACGTGCTCGGGCGGCTCTTCGATCAATTTCAGCAGCGCGTTCCAGGCGCCCTGCGAAAGCATGTGGGCTTCATCGATGATGAAGGTGCGATAGCGGTCGCGCGCCGGCTGAAACTGCGTGACGTCCCGAAGATCGCGGATGCTGTCGACGCCGGTGTACGTCGCGGCGTCGATCTCGCGCACGTCCATGTCGATCCCTTCGGTGATCTCCCTGCAGATCGTACATGTGTTGTCGGGCTCAGTCGCCGGACCGCTCACGCAATTGAGTGCTTTGGCGAGGATGCGCGCGACCGTCGTTTTCCCGATTCCGCGCACACCCGAAAAGAGATAGGCGTGATGGATGCGTTTCTGTTCGATCGCATTCTTCAGCGTGCGGACGACGGTCTCCTGACCGATGATGTCGCTGAATCGCTGCGGGCGATATTTGCGTGCGAGAGCCTGGTAGGACATCGGCGGCGAGTATACGAGCAGAACCCGCTCGGAAGAGCCCAGGCCGAACTGTGTCACGCAGGGGATGCACCTTATCGCTGCTTCCTTCCGGACCTGACGAGGTTCGGTGCGCCTGCTGCACAGGACCCGGGCTCATCCCAGCGGGTCGCGGAACTGAACATATCGCAGGCCTATAGAATTCTGAAGGAATGCCTGGTCTGCTGACTCCGGCCCATACCTACCTCGCGCTGCGCATCACCGGCTCGCGAAGCGTCACATCAGTTACGCGTCCCAGCTCCGCAAATGGCCAGCGAGAACGACTCCGATCGCGTACGCCATCAGCGGATCCCCGCACAGTACGTGTTGAAATCGCTCTCTCGACCGCGGCGCATCGTAAAGTACGTCGGCCTTGTCGTATCCAGTTGTTCCGCGTCCGTCATTTTGTGTCGTTCCCCGCGAGCGTCCACCCAGACACCTTTCTCTGATGTCGACCAGGTCGATCGATCTATCTCGAAGACTCCGGCGATTCGCATCGTGTCGCCACCTGGCCACTGACCATGCACTTCGCGGAAACGATATCCATACGGCCGGTCTCGAGTCTTGTTGACATCGATCATGAAGTAGCGGCCATGGTGCTCCTGAACATCGCCTTCGTACATGTAGTCGCGAATTCCTCCGGCGGTGCACACGCGCAGGACACCGTCGAGGTCACAGCCTCGCTGACATCCTTCTCCCTCGCCCCAGATCAAAGCGCGCATCGTGAGATACGCGCCAATTTTCTGTCCCGATGGAGTGACTCCTTCGCCGACCCACTTGCCTGGAAGAGTTGCGGCGCCCGTCAGCGAACGTCCCCACGGATAGAGGGTCGCCTGGAGAATCACGATCACGAGCGCCAGGAGACTGAAAAAAATGATGACGCGAAGACAGCCGGTCCGCGGTGAAACGGGCGCTATTCGAGACCACCGCCGATCGTCGCGTTCGCGCCCGGAGGTGCCGCTCCCGACATCAGGAAGTTGCTGAGCACTTCCATGCGATGCGGAACGAAGACATCGCGCATGGTCTTTGAGATCGCAAAACGCGGTCCGGCTTCGCCCGTCTCGATGATCGCTTCGCTGATCTGCTGATAGAACTCGACCTCGCCTACGTTCCCGCGGAAGAAATGACAGCCGGTGCAGCTCAACTGGTTCGCGCGTTTCACGATGTCGGTCGGCGAGAACCTGCTGCCCGATTTTCGGAGCTCCGCGGAAATGCGGCTCGAGAATGCCCGCCCTTCCGTCGTCAGTTGCGACGCGAGGAACGGGATCTCGAAGACGACGTCGGTCTCTGACTCTCCGGGATTGCTCTCGCCGAGCAGGAACTCGCGCGGGATGTTCATGAAGAAGAGGTTCTCGTCGCGGATCGCGAGGTTGCCGACATTCGCGACGAAGGCGTCGCGGAACCTTCGGGCAGTCTCGGTGTCGTAGGTCGCATCGAAGAATCGGCCGTACGGCATGTTCTGCAGGACATCGGGAACCGCGATCAACTGATCGCCGTGCCTCGCGAGGCGGAACTGATAGAAGCGGTTTCCGAGCGGCGCATTCGCGTTGTGCATCGTGCGAATGCCGCCGCCACCCACCGCTGAAAAATGGTCGGGGTGGAGGACCGGATCGAATCCTTCGATTCCGTTGAAGAAAAATGCCTCCAGCTTCGCGCGCCTCTCGCTGATGGAATTCACATTCGACAGATCCGCCCAGAACTGCGCGACCGGGCGGCAGCTGGCGATACCTTCGGATGGATTCGGATTCGGCAGGACGGCCTCGAAGATGAAGTGGACCCGAGCGAAGGTCGCGTTCGATTTCTTCGCGAAGACGACGCGGTATTGACCGCAATTCGATCCGTCGGCCGGCGCGAGATCAAACCGATTCACCACCGCCAGAGGAATGTGATCGCCGATCGTGAACGGATCGCTCGTCGCCAACGCTCCTTCGGCCGTTGGACATCGCCGCGGCAACCCATTGAAAGCGGGTTTGCCGTTCAATACAAAATCGTCGCAGTGCGCCTCCGCCGGCGCGACGCGGCCGGGTTTCGGATTCTGCGTGTCGAACAGTTGCTGGTAAAGCCGCAGAGCGGTCGTATGGGTTCCGCTGCGCGCGACGAAGGTGTTCATCACGCGCTCGAACGAGAAACCGTCGAGGATTGCCTGGTCGGTGACGACGAACGACCTGCGCGCGTCGAGCGGGTGAGGCGGCTCGACTGCGCGTCTCCGCGCTGCACCGGCGAGGATCACCAGGGCGACTGCTGATAACAACATGACGCCGGGGCGCCGGGGCATGGGCGGATTCTACGCCTGATCCGCTAACGGCTGCTGGCGGCGGCGTTCCGTCGGCCCCTCTCGGCCTGTTCACTCGCCAGCGCCTGTTCGGCCTGGCGCGTGCTGATCGGCACCTCCGGCCCGCGGATAGCGCGATACACACCGGCTGCCAGCACTGCCCCGACGAGCGGCGCGATCACAAAAAGCCAGAGTTGATGCAGCGCCCAACCCCCGACAAAGACGGCCGGCCCGATGCTTCGCGCCGGGTTCACGGACGTATTGGTTACAGGAATGCCGACGAGATGGATCAGGACCAGGACAAGGCCGATCGGAAGACCGGCGAAGCCCACCGGCGCGTTGATATCGGTGGATCCGAGCACAGTGAGCACGAGGAACGCGGTCAACACGATCTCCACGAGCAACGCCGCAATCAGGCTGTAGTGGCCGGGGGAGTGGTCGCCGTATCCGTTTGCGGCGAACCCGGCAGCACCGGGGTCGTATCCCGCCGGAAGACCGCTGGCGATCGCGAGGAGGACGCCGGCGCCGGCCACCGCCCCCGCAACCTGTGCGATCACATAGCCGAGCGCGTACCTCGGTTCCAGCTTCCTGCTCAGGAGCAGACCGACTGTCACCGCGGGGTTGATATGACAACCAGAAATCGGGCCGATGGTGTAGGCCATGGCCAGCAGGGAGAGGCCGAAGGCGAGTGACACTCCCAGAAAACCAATCTTGTCGCCGGCGAGAACGGCGCTGCCGCAACCGCCAAAAACGAGCACGAACGTTCCCACCGCTTCGGCCATGTATCGCTTCATTGCAGACGCTCCTTTGAAGCGGTGATCGATTGGCGGAGAGAGTGGGATTCGAACCCACGGTACGCTATTAACGTACACACGCTTTCCAAGCGTGCGCCTTAAGCCACTCGGCCATCTCTCCATCTGGCGGAGAGGGGGGGATTCGAACCCCCGATACCCGTAAAGGTATAACGGTTTTCGAGACCGCCGCGTTCAGCCACTCTGCCACCTCTCCGTTTTCAAATCGCACGCTTGCGCAGTTGCTGGAAAAATTGCTGCAGCAGGATTCGAGCGCGCTCTTCTGCGAATCCGCCAATGACTTCCATCCGATGATTGAGCCGTGAGTCCTGCACCAGATTGCCGAGTGATCCACAGAATCCAGCCTTGGGGTCGTAGGCGCCGAAGATCAGCCGCTCGACGCGCGCATTGACGAGCGCGCCCGCGCACATCGCGCACGGCTCGAGGGTCACCACCATTGTCGTTCCCTCGAGACGCCAATCGCCGATTGTCCGCGCCGCTTCCGCGATCGCAAAGAGCTCGGCGTGTCCGAGGGGATCGCCGGACTCGCGGCGGTTACGTCCGCGGCCGATGATGCGGCCTTCGCGATCGACGATGACCGCCCCCACCGGGATCTCTCCCTCCGCCCCTGCCGCGGCAGCCAGCGACAGCGCGTCTTCCATCCACTGCGCTGTATTCATGGTGTCAAAGATGGTGCACCCAGCAAGACTCGAACTTGCAACCTTCTGATCCGTAGTCAGATGCTCTATCCAATTAAGCTATGGGTGCGAGCCTCGGCTTTCAACCTCTCGGTATACCCCTGAATTCCGATGCAGGGGCCGCGCATTCTACCCCTCGATAAGCGAGTTGCGGTAGACTGAACGTCCTCACAGCGTTAGGTTCACTGCCTCCACGGTTGGCTACTGCCTGCATCACCCTTCCCCAGCCAACCGTGGAGGCGTGATTATTCATGGACAAGAATTCTTTCTTCGCCAGAACCATGCACACGCCCGATTCGCCGGCGCGAGCGGAGCTCCGTGCTGCGCTGCGCGAGGTCTCGAAGGCGCTCATTCCGCTGCATCGGCATTTGATCGACGCCGCCAAAAGCGACTATGCGTTTGCGTACGACACCGGCGCGACGCCGTCGCAGCTCGTCGAGCTGCTGCAGAACAATCCGTTTTTTGAGTGGCTCAAGCCGATGACCGCGCTAATCGTCGATATCGACGAGATGGCGCGCCGCGATTTCGAGGAAGCGTCGGCGCTCGCGATTCCAAAGCGGGTCGAGCAGATGTTCGCGGTCGAACAATACGTGACGATTCTGCAGCGCGACGTCGAGGTTGCCGGCGCGCACGCCGCGGTGAGGAAGGCACTTCAACGCCTCACCACCAGTCGCTGAAAGCATGGTGTCCCCGGCTGGATTCGAACCAGCGACCCACAGCTTAGAAGGCTGTTGCTCTAGTCCAACTGAGCTACGGGGACGTTGAAAAGGCGTCAGACGTCGGGCATCGGGCGTCGGGGAAGCATAACTCCCTGACGCCTGAAGCC
>JALYZI010000047.1 GCA_030948915.1 Acidobacteriota bacterium | reverse complement strand
GCGCTGATCGCATTCGATGACGTCGCGATGGTCTTTGCGCGGCGCGCGGCATTTCCGCCTCGAGTCATCGCGCCTCTCGAGTATCGCTATCTCGTTCCGGACGATCCGCACATCGGGTATCTCAACGGCGAAATCCGCAAGAACGCGCATGCGGAAGTCGAGCGAGCGAAACGCGAAATTGGAGAGATTGCTGTAGTGCTGGAGTTGGAACGCGGAACTAATTGACGATGTCGCGAGCATCCGGACGTAGCGGAACTTCACTTGGCCAGCGCTGCGCGAGGACGCGCTCGAAGTGCGGCCGGATCACGCGCTCATAGCGCTCTTCGAAGTGCGGGTGTAAATCGAGGATCGCCTTTCGCGCGCATTGCACGAGGCATTGCGCCTCGCGGTGACAGACGGTCATGTCGCTGCTGATGAGGTTGTGGGTCAGCTCGACGATCATTCGAATCCGGCGCAAACGGCGGCGTTCGACGAATCCTGAGCGCACCTCCGTATTGGATTGGGCTTCGAATTTCGGCATGTTGGTCAGGTCGGGAAACGCGGGTCAGTGAGGACACATTCCATCATGCGTGCTCTCGATCACCATCGGCCCAGATTGCATCCGCCTCGTTCTGATCGACGCGTGATTCGTAGTACCGGATGGCCGCTCGTCCCACTGCCCGGACCGACATGAAATTGAGTGCGCCACCCGACAGCGCGCCAACGAACGGGACGACTTTCGCAAGCCGCGTGCGCATGAATCGCGTCCCGATCTTCTCCGCAACAATTCCCCCCTCGGCGGTCGCCGATTCGAGGACGGTCGCGATTCCCTGCTTTCCAAGACCGACGCCGGACGCATAGGCGAGACACGACATCGCTTCGCCGAATCGCTCGCGCTGCGATGGTTCGTGGCCGTAGATCGTCGCGATGCCGACGATCAAACGAAACTGCTGAAAGATCAGGTACGCCAGATCGGCGCCGAGGCTTCCGAGGGCCAGGAGGCCGCTGGGGAGTCCGGTGACGGCTCCGGCCGCTGCGCACCGGATTGCGGTTCGTCGAACCAGGACCTTTGCCTGATCGACCGGCTGAAAATCGGGCGTGTGCGATTTGAGGGCGGTCACGTCGCGACGGAGCTTCTCCGTGTCGATCTCCTCGAACAGAGAGCGGAAGACTTCCTCGAGAAGCGAGTCAGCTCGCTTTTTCAGTTGACGGATTTTTCCCATCGCCCTTCGAATCGGACTTCGATTCGCTCTTGCTATCGGACTTCGATTCACTCTTGCTCTCCGATGACGCCGGCTCCGATTTCTTCGTCGCGTAATCGGTTTTATAAAAGCCGGAACCCTTGAACTGAATCGCAGGTGACGAATGCAGCTTTTTCACTTCGCCGCCGCATTTCGGACATTGCGGGTAGGGCGGATCCGAGAACTTCTGGAGGATCTCGCTGCGCTCGTGACACTGCGTGCACTGAAATTCGTACAACGGCATGCTCAATCGAACAGCGGCTGTGCGAGCGCGATTCCGCGTCAGCGCGCGGTGGGCTGGGTGAGTGGAACCAGCTTGGAGTGGGAGTTCTCTTCGGCCGCGAAAAGGGTGCCGTCCCTGAAGTAGACGCCGGCGACTCCGCGATCGTTGGTTCGGTAGTACCACGCCTCAATGGTGCAGTCCGGACGATCAGCCCGGGCCGTCCATCCGGGGATTGGCTTGCCCAGAAGATGCGCGACGTCGCGCTGCGACATGCCCTTCTCGAGCGCAAGAAGCTTCTGCCGCGACACGGTCAGGCGGTCAAGGGCCGCCGTCAATCCGCGCAGCGCCTCGCGGTTGTGCGGATCGGCCGTCAGGACTGCGCGATAGAACCGGATCGCATCCTGGTAGCGGCCGAAGGCGGACAGCTCGCGGGCGAAATCGAGTTGGACGCGGCGATAAACGTCACGCGCGCGCGGGTGATCCGGATTGCGCGACACGAACGCCGCCAGCGCGTCGGCGTACATCTGTTTCTTGATCGGCGTTGCACCCGGCGAGACCGCGGCCTTCTTGCGATGGAGAACGCTAAGCCACTCGGACGCGTGATCAGGACCGTTGACGCCGCACGATGCGCTCAACAGAATGAGAAGGACGATGAACCGGCGCACTGGATACAAAAGTAGCACATCGTGACTGCGTTATAATCGCGGCGGCCTTGCCTGCAAGCGTCAAGCTACAGAATTGGGAGGATTTATGGCGGTGAGGGGCGACGACGTCGCGAGCTCCATTGACTCGCACGTCCGCGAAGCGCTCGAGAAACTGGTGGGCGAGATCCGCTCCTCCGTCGAAGACGTTCGCGAAGCCGTCGACCAGCAGCTGAAGGCGGCCGTCCAGAGCGTGCAGGCCGACGTCAGCTCCATCACGTTTCTCCCCCATATCAAGAAAACGATTGCCGAGCTGGAGACGAGCCTCAAACCGAAAGAAGGGGCTCCATCGAAGGCCGATGTTTCGCGGGTCAAAAAAGCGATTCAGAACGTCGAGCAGGGCAAGTCTCAGGTCGACGTTCTCAACGCGCTGCTCGAACAGTCGGTGCAATTCGGATCGCGCGCCGCGCTTCTGATTCTCCGCGGCGAAACCTTCAGCGGCTGGAAAGGAATGGGGTTCTCGTCGGCCGGCGGCAATGACGAGAACGTCAAGCGCTTCAACGCCGCGCCCGGCCTCATACCCGAGCTCGATCGTGTGCTCAAGTACGAGCATGTCGTCATCTGGGACGGCAACAATCTCTCGACGCGCCTCGGCGTCAGCGGTTCCGTTCGCGCGATCCTCGTCCCCATGGTCATCAAGGACAAGGTCGCCGCCGCCGTCTACGTCGACGTGGTCGATCAGGACCAGAGCAAATTCGATCCAGGCTCTCTCGAGATCCTCGTCTTCGCGACCGGACTCCTGATCGACACTCTTGCCATTCGCAAGAAGATTCCTTCACCCAGCCTCAGCGAGGCCGGTGAAAGCAGCGGAGCGTTTACGGCGCCTCCGCAACCGAAGGCGGCCGAGGCGACGGTGGGATTCGCGCAGGAGCTGCCGCCGCCGGTCACGCCGAGACCGGTCGCGCCGCCTCCTCCTCCGAAGCCCGCGCCCGCCCCCCCGCCCAAACCCGCTGCCGCGCCACCTCCGCCGCCGAAGCCGGCACCCGCAGCAGCACCGAAGCCGTCGGCCTACGCCACGACAGCCATGCCGGCGTTCGATCTCGGGAAAAGCGGGCCGATGCCGGCCATCCCCGGAGAAGAGGCGTCCAGGGCATCCACGCAGTTCGTACCGCCCGCCGGCATGGCGCGCGGATCAGCAGCCGCCTCAGCGCCGGACGCCAACAAGAAACATGACGAAGCGCGGCGGTTCGCGCGGCTCCTGGTCTCCGAAATCAAGTTGTACAACGAGCCGAAAGTGGAGCAGGGGCGCAAAAACAAAGACCTGTACGAGCGGCTCAAGGAAGACATCGATCGCAGCCGTTCGATGTATGACGAACGGATTTCGGAAGACATCCGGAAATCCTCGAACTACTTTTACGACGAGCTGGTTCGCATCCTCGCCGACGGCGACGCAGGCGCTCTGGGACTCTAACCCGGCAGCATGACGGCCTGGCAACGACGTCTGATCGCGATCGGTGTGGCCCTGATTCCCGTTGTCGGAGCTCTGAGCGCCTACTTCTTTTTTCGCCATCGGGCAATTCGCCTGGAGGGCGCCGCACCGCAGAAGCCGGAGGCTCCACCCGATCTGGAAAAACTGCGTCCGGCATTCACTTCCGGGCTGGACGCGCTGCGACGCGGCGACGGCGCGACAGCCGTCCGTCAGTTTTCGTCTTTCAAATTCGGAGGACGCGCGGTCGAAGAGTACCGATTGTATTTTCTCGCCAGCGCGTTCCAGATCAGCGGCGATCGCCGGTCCGCGCGGCGGGCACTGGCGCGTTTGTGGAGTCATCCTCCCCATCTCGTCAACTGGGAAGACATCTCCCTCAACCTCGGCAACTTCTACAGCGACGTCGGCGACTGGGACCACGCCATCGAGGTCTACCGAGGTATCGCGTCGCGTACGGATCGCTCGCCGGTCGCGGCGGCGGCGCGGTGGCAGCTGATCAGCACCGGCTTCGCTGCCGGCGATCCAAAGGTCGTGTACGACGCGGCGCACGACATCGTGGTGAACAATCCCCGTGCGCCGCAAGCGGTCGATGCGATCGCGATCCTGCGCGCGTTGTCATCGCTCTCGCCGACCGAGCCATTGAAGCTCACCGACTCGGAACGGCTGCAGCGCGCAGTTAGCCTCATGCGCGACGGCGATCCGAAGGACGCCCTCCCCGAGCTGAATGCGCTGGAGGCAAGCACTCCGCCGCCCGACCTGCGGCTGCCGGTACAACTCAACCGCGGGCTGGCGCTCAATCAGCTGCGCCGGTACGAAGAGTCGAACAGGTTGCTCGAGCCGATGGTGTCCGGACCATTCAAGTTCGCCATCCCGGCGATTTACAACGCGTCGAAGAACTATCGCGCGATGTCGGCATCCATCAATCCGTTGGTCAACAAGATCATCATCGTGAAACAGCGCGTCGGCTCGATCCGCGTTCCCGCGAAGGGAAAGAAGAAAGCGGTCGTCAAACCGAAATTCGCCAATGTGAAGAAGACGATTCAGGTCGTCGATCCGGCGAAAAAGGCGAAAAAGGAGGAGTACGAAAGCCTCTCGAACGAGCGGCTCCATGATCTGCTTTCGCTTCCGCTCGCCGACGAAGTGCGGATCGAAGTGTTGAACACGCTCATCGCGCTCGCCGAATCGAAGAATGACGACGCGCTCGAGCAGAAACTGATCACCGACCTCGCGAAGCTCGATCCCAGCCAGGAAGCCGGCCTTCAACATTTCTGGGGGAAGGCGTGGGAGGCGTACACGCGCGGCGACGGGAGCGCCGCGGATCGGCTTCTGACATTCGTTCACGACACCTACCGCAACCCGAACGTGAAACGGCAGGCGTCGTACTGGATGGCGCGAACGATGGAGCGACAGGGAATGGGAGAGCAGGCGGCGGCAATCTATCGCTCGCTCGCCGACGCTCCTTATTCCGATCTGTACGCTTTCTATTGTCAGGCCCACGGCGCGCATCATCAGGATCTCGACATCAATCCATTGAAGATGCAGAAGCCCGACTGGCCGGAGATCGCAGAGAAAGACATGCCGTCCGAGCTGCGGCTGGCGTACGAGCTCACGGCCCTGACCGACTCGCGCGACGCACGGCTCGAGATTCAGAAGAATCTCAAACGATCGAATCAGAAATACGCCGACGCTCTGCTCGCCGATCTGTACAACAGCTACGGCGACATGCTGCTGATGATGCGGTCGGCCCGTCGCGCCTTTCCGCAGCTCGCGACCGTGGAGCAGGACGTCGTGCCGGCGTACTTTCTCAAGATGTACTACCCGATGAAGTACAGGGACGCGATCATCGCCAACGCGCAGAAAAACAATCTCGATCCGTTCCTCGTGATGGGCCTGATCCATCAGGAGAGCACCTACAATCCGCTCGCTCGCTCGCCGGTGGGGGCATCAGGACTGATGCAGTTGATGCCTGCGACCGCGAAGGAGATCGCGCGCCGCACCCACAGTTCCGCCAACACTGAAGATCCCGAGGTGAATATTCGCCTCGGGACCGTGTACTTCCGTCAGCTCGTGAACATGTTCGGCGGCGTAGTGCAGTTGGCCGTCGCGTCGTACAACGCCGGCATGGGAAATGTGATGCGGTGGCGCCGTGGGGCGCCACACAAACCGCTGGACGAATTCCTGGAGTCGATACCGTTTTCGGAAACGCGAAACTACGTGAAGCGCGTCATGATGCTCCGGGCGTCGTATAAGCGATTGTCGCAGTGACGCGCGCTACGACTTCCACTTGATCGAGCAGCCGAACGCGCGCGTCTCCGTGCTCGTCACCGGCTTGTTCGCCAGGAGCGCGTCGAGCGCATCGGTGAGGCCGGTCTTCGTGCGCTCTGCCGGCCGCGCACTGTCGTCGACGTAGCCGCGATAGCGAAGCGTCCCCTTCTGATCGATGACATAGACGTGCGGCGTAACGCGCGCACCGTAAGCGTGCGCGATCGAGCTGTCGTTATCCTTCAGATAGGGATACGGGTAGCCCTTGTCGACCGCCCGATCTTTCATGTTCGCGAGCGATTCCTCAGCGTAACGGGCCTCGTCGTTCGAATCGATGGCGTAGAACGTCACGCCTTTCGCTGCGTACTGCTTCGCGATTTCAATCAGCCGCGGCTCGAACGCTTTGGCGTACGGGCATTGGTTACAGGTGAAGAAGACCACCGCGATCTTCCCGTCGCCGGGCTTGAACGCATAGGTCTTTCCGTCGACCGCATTGGCCAGTGAAAATGCCGGTGCTTTCGCGCCGATCGCCAGCTCGTCGGCAAATGCCGCGACGGCCAGGAACATCATTGCGATTGAGAATGCCTTCTTCATTTTTTCCTCCCTAACATTCTTCGGATCTCGGCGATCGCCTTGTCGCGATCGAGTTTTCCCTGCTGGCGCCACACTTCGCGTCCGGTGCGGTCGTAGACGATCGTGATCGGAATCTCGCCGTTGAACCGCAACGTCTCACCGAGCGCGTCGTTGGTGCCACGATAATAGATGTTGGTATATGTGATTCTTTTCTGATCTAGAAAATCAGTTACCTTTCGTTTCGTAGCCGCCCGATCCCCCGGAATCATATCGTCCAGCGAGACGCCGACAAGTGACACCTGCGTGCCGAAGGTGTTGCTGATTGTGCGGAGGTCGGACATCTCCTCGACGCACGGCACGCACCACGTCGCCCAGACATTGACGACGCGGACATGCGCCCTGGGCGAGAAGGCACCGGCAATCTTCGCAGGCTCTTTCAGCTCGACGAGATTCGCCGCGCCGGCAGTGGCCGCGACGACGCTAAGGCAAAAAGCCGCGAATGGTACGAACGCGCGCATCGGGTCGGTCCACTTTCACTTCGACGGTCCGGTACTTCTTGTCTGTTTTCATGCTCTCGGTGTTGTACGCGATCAGGTACTGCGAGCGCAGGTCCTTCTCGAGCTGGCCGTACGTATCATCCAGTTTCCTCACGTCTTTGATGAAGTAAGCCACTCCGCCGGTCTCGGCTGCCAGCGATTTCATCTTGTTCGTGCCAGCGATGTCGCCGATTCCAAGCCCGATGCCGATGAAGTACAACGGCACGCGCGCCGCGCGGGCGTACGTCAGCATGTCGTCGTAGCTGATACGCGAAGTCGTGTCCTCTCCGTCAGTCAGAACGATCAGCGCCTTGCGGCCCTGCAACGTGCGGAACCGATAGAGGCCGGTGATGATCGCGTCGTACAGCGACGTGCCGCCGTCCGCCTCCGGAATCGCCTTCACCTGTTGATCGAGCGAACCGACGTCCGAAACGAACGGCGCCACTGCCGATGGATCGAATGAGAATCCCGCCACGAACGCGCGATCGCTCGGTTTGATGATGCGCTTCAGAAACTCCGACGCCGCTTTTCGCGTCGCGTCCATGCGCGGCTTCATGCTTCCGGAATGATCGATGAGTAGTCCGACCGAGATCGGCAGATTCGAAGCGGCGTCGAAGTTCGTGATCTTCTGGGCCTTCGCATTCTCGAGGACGTGGAAGCTCGACTGCGCGAGACCCGCGATCGGCATGCCGGCCGAATCAGTCACCGCGACAGGCAACTCGATCAGATTGACTTCCAGCTCTTCGTTGATCTGGGCACCGTTGAGAAAAACAAGATCGGAGGCTTCGTAGTTCGTGGCGTCGACGACCGAGGCGCGCAGGAAGCGGATGTTCTGGAGACGGTCATCCGGAATGTCGATTGCGTAGGGCGGCCCGCTCCATTCGTGAAACTTTTTCTGATCGGCGAAGAGCGCGACGGTCTTGATCGCGGCGTTTCTCGGATTCTGAATGCTCAGCTTCAGATGTGAGATCCGATCGGCGGTCTGCGTGCGCGTCAGCTTCACTTCCAGCGGCGTCTCCCGCTCATTGACGATGAATGCATCGGCGTCGACGTAGCGTCCGCGCTCGTCGTATCCGACTGCGCGCACTTCGACGCGTTTGGGAAGCTGGCCGAGGTCGAGCTCGGCGCGGTAGGGAGGCGCGTTGCGGGTCATGATCTTCCTGCCTTCGACCCAGAACTCCACACGCTTCACCGGCGGCTTCACATCGACATTGACGATGAAGAGATTCGGTGCGACGTCGCGGCGCGGCGGAACGATCTTCACCGCATCGCCGCCCTCCGGCACATTCCCCTCCGCCACGATTGCCTCCGCCCCCTCGGCCGCATTCGCGACGTACGCCTTGTTCGTTTTCGCGATCGTGAACTTCACGGCGTTCTTCAATACGATCACCGGCGTCTGCTCTTCGAGCGGGATCATCAGCCGCGCCTCGACTTCAGCGTCGCCCGGCTGCAGTGTCTGGATCGCACTCAGCGTATCGTGCTGTGATGGTTGAAGCGGATAGCGAAAGCGCTTGACGACCTGGCCGCCCTGACTGATCGATCCGATGATCACGAGCGGCACGCCTTGGGGTACATCCGATGGAATCGCGAAGCGGAATGTTGTTCGCGTCACGACGCCGCCGTCGTTGTCGCCGAGGGGCTCGAGCGTGATCGCGAGTTTGTTGGGAGGCTCGTCGGCGACAACGATTGCCGCGAACAGCACGAGGATGGCGAGCGCCCGCTTCATGTGGACCGAATAACGGAGCAAGCGGGCATTGTCATCCCGTTCGCCATTTCGTAACAGCATACAATCGCGAATTCCGATGAGCCGGCAGCTTCGCTACCGCGCGGTTCTCTTCGATCTCGACGGAACGCTGGTCGATTCGTATGCCGCGCTTGCCGACGCCGTGAATTTCGCGCGCGACAAATTCGGACTCGAAAGTCTGAGCACTGAAACCATCCGCGAGTTCGTTGGCGAAGGACTCGAACATTTGCATTGCCGTGCGTTTGATGCCGACGTCGTTCCAGCCGGCGCGACAGAGGCTTTCGAGACGCGGTACGACGCGATCTGCTGCGAGCAGTCGCGTGTCCTCGATGACGTCGAAAACACGCTGGCCGACCTCGATCGCCTCGGCGTCTCGATGGCGGTTTGCACGAACAAGCCGACCGCGTTCTCGCGCAAGATTCTGCAGTTCCTCGATCTCGCGCATTTCTTCTGCGCCATCGTCGGCCCCGACTGTGCCGGCGCTCGGAAACCGGCGGCCCGGCATGTCCTGCACACGCTCGAGGCAACGCATTGCACGCCCGACCAGGCGCTTTTTGTCGGAGACATGCCGCTCGACGTCGCCGCCGCGCGCAACAGCGGGCTGGCAGCCGCGGTGGTGGCTACCGGCACTGCATCTTCAGCCGCACTCAAGGCTGCGAAGCCGGATCATTACCTCAACCGTTTGGCCGATCTCGTGCAGATCGTCCAAAACGGAGCGAGCGCTTGACGCCGAAGTACCGACTGATTTTCTTCGACGTCGACTCCACTCTCGTCACAATTGAAGGGATCGACGTGCTGGCCGCTGGAAATCCGGAGATCGCTCGATTGACTGAAGCCGCAATGAACGGCGAGATTCCGCTCGATGAGGTCTACGCGCGCAGGCTGGAGATGATCCGGCCGAATCGCGCGGCCATCAACAATCTTGCGCGGCGCTATGTCGAAACGATCATTGATGGCGCAGAAGAGACGATCCACGCTTTGAAAAAAGCAGGTTGCATCATTCACCTCGTGACGGCAGGCATCGAGCAGGCGCTCGAGCCGCTCGCGACGAAATTCGGAGTCACGCTCCACGCGGTTCGGCTGCAATTCAAGGCCACGGGCGAGTTCGAAGACTTCGATCGGCATTCGCTTCTTGCCCGGCCGCGAGGGAAGGAAATCGTCGTCCGGGACATCCGCGCGCGCTCGAAGGGGAAAGCGGCCTTCGTCGGCGATGGCGTGAGCGATCTGGAGGCAAAACCGGCGCTTGATCTCTTCATCGGCTTCGGAGGAGTTCACACGCGGGCGCGGGTCAGGGACAATGCAGATGTATTCGTCGCGGGTCCGCGACTCGATGCGGTGCTGCCACATCTTTTATGAGCGCAGAAAACGATTGCAGGTTCTTCATCCCGGGCCCCACGTGGGTCCGACCGGAAATTCTGCGCGAGATGACGCATCCGATGATCGGGCATCGCAGCGCCGAGTTCAAAGATCTCTTCCGAAAAATCGTGACGGACCTCAAGCCGCTGTTCGCGACGGCGCAGGACACCTTCGTCGCGACATGTTCCGGCACCGGATTGATGCAGGCATCGCTCGCGAACTGTGTTCCGCGGCGCGTGCTGGTGACGACGTGCGGCGCTTTTTCCGAAAGATGGGCAAGCATCGCCGAGAGCCTTGGACTCGAGGTCGATCGAATCGCCACCGCGTGGGGAACCGCGACCGAGCCCGATGCTCTTCGCGATCATCTTCGCAGCCGTCGCACGCAATATGACGCGGTGACGCTCACGCACAACGAGACATCGACCGGTGTCACGAACGATGTTGGCTCGCTCGCGCAGGTCGTCCGCGAGGAATCGGCAGACACCATGATCCTCGTCGACGCCGTCTCGTCCCTCGGCGGCATCCCCGTCAAATTCGACGAATGGGACCTCGACGTCTGCTTTGCCAGCGTACAGAAAGGCATCGCGCTGCCGCCCGGCATCACGGTCTTCGCGCTGTCGGCGCGCGCACTCGCTCGCGCCGCGAAGACTCCGTATCGCGGAACGTACTTTGATTTTCTGCAGTACAAGAAACACGCGGACACCGACGGCGTGCCGTCGACGCCATCGATTCCGCATTTCTACGCGCTCGCGGCGCAGCTCCACTCGATCCTGCGGACAGAAACTCTAGAAGGGCGTTTTCGGCGTCACGAGTCGATGCGCGAAATGACGATTCGAAAGACTTCCACATACGCGAAACTGGCATCCGATCCGGCGCATGCTTCCGCGACCGTCAGCGCGCTCGCGCCCGTGAAAGATCCGGAAGTGATTCGCACTGAAATGAAAAAGCGCGGCTTCACGCTCGGCGGCGGATACGGCGACTGGAAGACGATGACGTTCCGCATCGGCCACATGGGCGATGTTCCACTCGATGCGCTGGAACGGATGCTCGATGCGCTGACGGAGGTTGCCAGGGCCTCATGACCGCGCATCGGGTTCTGGTGACGGACACGCTCGCGGAATCGGGCCTCGCGATTCTGCGCGCAGCGTCGGACGTCGATCTGGCCTACCGGCCGGGACTCAAAGGCGAGCCATTGCTGCGCGCGGTCACGGAATCGGATGCGCTGATCACGCGAAGCGGCACGGCCGTCACGCGTGAGCTCGTGAATGCCGGCAAGCGGCTGCGCATCGTCGGGCGGGCGGGCGTGGGGCTCGACAACGTCGACGTCGACGCGTGCACCGAGCGCGGGATCCTGGTCATCAACGCGCCAACCGCGAACATTCTCTCCGCGACCGAGCACACCATGGCGATGCTGCTCGCGCTCTGCCGCAACATCCCGGAAGCGCACGCCAGCGTGAAACGCGGCGAATGGACGCGATCGAAGTTCATGGGCATCGAGTTGAGCGGCAAAGTTCTCGGCGTCATCGGACTCGGACGCATCGGCACGCGGGTGACGACACGAGCGCGCGCATTCGGAATGCGCGTCCTGGCGTATGACCCCTACATCGCGCAGACGGTCGGCGAGAAAGTCGGCGCCGAAATGGTGTCGCTCGACGATCTGCTGGCGCAGGCGGACGTCATCACTGTGCACACGCCGCTGAGCGACGAGACTCGAGGAATGCTCGGCGCCGCAGAGATCGCGAAGATGAAGGATGGCGTCATCGCGTTGAACATCGCGCGCGGCGGCCTCTACGACGAAAACGCGCTTGCCGATGCCCTCGCCAGCGGAAAGGTCTCCGGCGCCGCCATCGACGTGTACGTCGAGGAGCCTCCGCCGAAAGATCACCCATTATTGAAACTAAATAATGTGATACTTTCCCCGCACATCGGCGCGAACACGATCGAGGCTCAGGACCGCGTGGCGGTGCAGACGTCAGAAATGGTGGTCGACGCTCTCCGCGGTTCGATTTTTGTCTCGGCGGTCAATCTTCCTTTCGAAGGACTCGCCGATTCTGACGCCGCGCCGCTGATCGACCTCGCCGAAAGGATTGGCCTCTTCACATCGCAGATCATGACGTCGCCCGTCACCCGCGCCGCCGTCGAGTTGTGGGGAATCGACGAGCGTCTGTTGAAGATCCTGTCGGTCGCCTCGCTCAAAGGTCTGCTCACGCCCCGGCTGGCCGAGTCGGTGAACTTCGTCAACGCCGAGCAGATCGCGCAGAACCGTGGGATTGCGATCAGCGCGACGACCCATCCCAGCCCGCTCGATTACAACAATCTCATCACCTTCCGGGCGGCCTCGGAGCGCGAGGAGATGTGCGTTTCGGCTACTCTTTTCAGCGAGAAGAATCAGCGGATCGTGTCGGTGAACAATTTCCGTGTCGAGTTCAAGCCCGAAGGTAATCTGATCTACGTCGTCAACAAGGACGTGCCCGGCGTCGTGGGAAAAGTGGGAACACTTCTCGGAGATCGCGAGATCAACATCGCGGAGTACAACCTCGCGCGTAAAGCCAGCGGCGGAAAAGCGATGGCCATCATCACGGTCGATACGCCTCTCGACACCGCGACGCTCAGCTTTCTTCGCTCCTTTAAAGAGATGGAAGAGGTCAAGCAGGTTCGTTTATGAAGATGCTTTGCATCGCGGCGCTCCTTCTGTCGACAGGTTGTGCGACGGTGTTGAAACGAAGCGGCGAACCGATCGCCGTCGAATCGACACCGATCGGCGCCGACGCCGTCATCCAATGTGCGGGCGACGTCCGAGCGACCGGCGTCACGCCGGCTCGCCTCACGATTCCGCGCGTCGCAAACGGCTGCGCGCTCTCGATCTCCAAGCAGGGATTCACGACCAAGATCGTGCCGCTCGAACGCGGCGTCAACGCGGCGTACTGGACTAACTTCACGCTCCTTCCAGGCATCGGTCTCGCGCTCTTCGTCGGCAGCGGAAAAGGATCGTCGGACATCGGCGCCGCGGTTTTTGGCACTGTGGGACTCAGCGGCCTTTTCGGATTTGTCGTGGATCGCAGTAACGGCCGTGCTTACCGGCATTTCCCCGACGAGATCAACGAACGGCTGGAGCCGATCAGGTAATGGAGTACCGCGACCTCGGCAAAAAGACCGGCATCCGCGTCAGTGCCATCGGATTCGGAGGATGGGCGATCGGCGGAGCGAGCGAAGCGTCCGGCGCGCCTCTCGGATGGGGACGGCAATCGGATGAGGAATCGATGGCGGCCATCCGCCGCGCGCGAGAGCTCGGGATCACCTTCTTCGACACCTCCGATTCCTACGGCTTCGGCCGCAGCGAATCGCTTCTCGGCATCGTGCTGTCGCGATACCGTCAGGAAGTCGTCATCGCCACAAAAGTCGGAGTCGTTCGAACGGGAACCGGCGCGCTCAAGAAAGATTTCTCGCGACAGCACATCTTTCACGCGGTCGATGGATCGCTGAAGCGTCTGCGCACGGATTACATCGATCTCTACCAGATGCACAATCCGACGATCGACGATTTGCGTCACGAAGAGATTCAGGACGCGATGGGGCGGCTGCAGGACGCCGGAAAGATCCGATTCTGGGGCGTTTCCGTCTCGACGCCCGAGGAAGGCATCGAGATCATGCAGCGCGGATGGGGGCACGCGCTTCAGGTGCTCTACAACGTTCTGAACCAGGCGCCGGCGGACGTTCTCTTTCCCACCGCAAAAGAGAAAGGGTACGGCATCATCGCTCGCGTTCCGCTCGCGTCGGGACTGCTGACGGGCAAGTTCCGAATCGATTCTGTCTTTGCCTCAGACGACATTCGCCAGAACTTTCTGACGCCGCGGCGGCTGCAGGAAGCCATCGAACGCGTCGATGAAGCCAAATCGATCATTGGCGGCGCCGCTCGAAGTCTTGCGGAAGCGGCATTGAGATTCATTCTGGCGAATGAGGCCGTATCCACGACCATCCCCGGCGCGCGCAATGCCCGGCAGGTCGAAACGAACGCCGCCGCAGTCGAAGGCGTGCTCGCGGCCGACATCGTCGAGAAACTCCACACGCGCCTCGGCGACTACAACTTCTACCAGCGTCACGGCATACGGTTGTAGTCCAGATTGTTCCAAGTCTGAATATGCCCACTCGCACGATCGCCATTCGAGGGGCGAGAACACACAATCTCAAGAACGTTTCGGTCGATATTCCGCAGCGCCAGCTCACGGTGCTGACGGGCCCGTCGGGTTCGGGAAAGTCCTCGCTCGCCTTCAACACCCTCTATGCCGAGGGACAGCGGAGGTTCGTGGAGTCGATGTCGACGTATGTGCGGCAGTTTCTCGAGCGTATCGATCGGCCGGACGTTGACGAGATCGAAGGCATCCTTCCGGCGATCTCAATCGAACAGAAGAACTCGGTCAAGAACGCACGGTCCACGGTAGCGACTGCCACCGAGCTCGCGGATCACATCCGCCTTTTCATGACGTACTGCGGCGAGACGACGTGTCCCGATTGCAAGGTGATTGTCCGAAAAGAGACGCCGGAGTCGATCACGACCGCGATCTGTGAGCAGCTCAAAGGGCAGAAGGCCGTGATCCTCGCGCCGATTTTCTTTGATGCCGAGAATCGCGACGAAGTCCTGCGACAGCTCATCAAAGCCGGCTACTACCGCATCTGGGTCGATCACGAAGTTCGCGATCTCAAAGAAGTCGATCTGACGGAATCGACCTCGCTCGAGCTCGTGATCACGCGCGCGCGCATCGACCCCGCGAAACGAACGCAAATCACGGAGGCGATCGAGCAGGCGTTCGAGATCTCCCGCGGCAGTGTGAACGTGCTCGAAGAAAACGACGACGCGTGGGTGAGCCATCGGTTTACGTCGCGCTTCGCATGCAACAAGTGCGGGACGGAGTTTCTCGAGCCCTCGCCGCAGCTTTTCTCGTTCAATTCGCCGCTCGGCGCGTGCACGAGCTGTCAGGGCTACGGCCGAATCATCGGGATCGATATGGAGAAGGTGATTCCGAATCGCGGCCTGCGACTCGACGAGCTTCCGGTGGCGCCATGGAACTCGCCGGGATACGAAGACTGCTATGAAGATCTCGAGCGCGCCGCGAAGAAATACAAGCTGCGGCTCGACGTCCCGATCAACGAGTTGACGGCCGCTGAGTGGGATCTGCTCTACAACGGGCGATCGAAGTGGTACGGCATCAAAGGCTTCTTCGAATGGCTCGAAACGAAGAAGTACAAAATCCACGTGCGCGTGAAGCTCGCGAAATACCGCAGCTACGAGCCGTGCCCGCAGTGCCACGGGTCGCGACTGAAGGCGGCCGCCGACCACGTCAAGTTTCGCCAGCGCACGATCGCCGATCTCTTCGCGATGGACGTGAAATCGGCACGGCATTTCTGGGAGTACCTGCCGATGTCGAAGCAGGAGGAGGCGATCGCCGGACATCTCCGTCGCGAGATCGTCAATCGCTTCGTGTATCTCGATGAAGTCGGCCTGTCGTATCTGACGCTCGATCGTCAGACCCGAACGCTGTCGGGCGGCGAGTCGCAGCGGATCAACCTGGCCGCGGCGCTCGGCAGCTCACTCACCGAAACGATGTACGTGATCGACGAGCCGACGGTCGGACTGCACGCGCGCGACAGTGAACGGCTTCTAGCTGTTTTGCGCCGGCTGAAAAACGCCGGCAACACCGTGATCGTCGTGGAGCACGATCCGACCATCATCGCGGGCGCCGATCACACCATCGAGCTCGGGCCGGGAGCGGGGGAGCTGGGTGGACAGGTGACGTACGAAGGCAAACCGAGGGATGAGTGCGGAGGGATGCCGGCTGAACCGCCTGACCACTCAGCACTCAGCAATCAGCACTCAGCACTTCGAATCGTTGGCGCCAAAGAAAACAACTTAAAAAACATCGACGTCAGCATCCCGCTCGGGCAGCTCGTCGCGATCACGGGCGTTTCCGGCTCCGGCAAATCAACGCTCATCCGCAACTGTCTCTACAACCGCTATCAGCGCGAATATCGCGGCGCGAGCGGGCTCGACGTCGGCAAAGTCACCGCGCTCGAAGGCGTGGATCAGATCTACGACATGCAGCTCGTCGATCAGTCGCCGATCGGACGCTCGACGCGATCGAATCCTGCAACCTACGTGAA
>JALYZI010000043.1 GCA_030948915.1 Acidobacteriota bacterium | reverse complement strand
CAGTTCGAGAGATGCGCGCTCTCGCGTTTTGTGTTGGCGTTGAACACGCGAAGTTCATGTCCGCACGCTTTCAAGCGGCTGGCGTTCCGTCCGCCGCTGTCCTCGGGACAACCGATAGCGATGAACGCGATGCGGCATTGAAGCAACTCAAGAGTCGAGACATCAACTGCCTGTTTGCCGTGGATATCTTCAATGAAGGCGTCGACGTCCCGCAGGTCGACACGGTCTTGTTTCTGCGCCCGACCGAGAGTGCCTTGATTTTCCTGCAGCAGCTCGGTCGAGGACTGCGACGTGCGCGCGACAAAGCATGTTTGACCGTCCTCGACTTCATCGGTAACGCAAATCGAAATTTCCGCTTCGATCTTCGTTACCGCGCTTTGACCGGAGCGACGAGACGGGACATTGAGGAACAGGTTGAGAGCGGCTTCCCCTACCTGCCAGCCGGCTGTTCCATTCAGCTCGATCGCGAATCGAGTCGAGTGGTCCTCGAAAACCTGAAGCAGTCGATTGGCTCGCGCAGGTTTGCGTCACTCGTCGCCGAATTGAGAACGATGCCTCGTGATACAGCACTGTCGAAGTTTCTCAACGACGCTGTTCTGGACGCCGAGGATCTTTATCGAAGTCACGGCTGGTCGTGGACTCGTTTGAGGCGCGAAGCGGGCTACTTTCTTGACGCGGGCCAACAAATCGCAGACCGCGATATCAGCAACAATAGCGATGAATCGGGCCTACTGAACGCCATGCCGCGCCTTCTCCATCTTGATGACGAGGGACGGATCGATTTGCTGCGAAAGGCACTTCGCGCTGACTCACCTCCCGACGCATTCAGCCTGTCGCTAGCAGAACGACGAACTCTTGAAGGTTTCCTGCTAACGATCTTGCCGGACAGCCAGAAGGATTTTGACGCCGGTCTGCGCAGAATCTGGAGCCATCCGGCAGTACGCGGCGAACTTCTCGAATTGCTCGGCGTTCTCGACGACCGCGCCGAGCACCGCACTTTCCCTTTGATTAACGAGCTACCGATCGACCAGCAACCGTTCATCGACGTCCCTCTCTCAGTTCACGCAAGGTACACGCGAGACGAAGTGCTCGCCGCAATCGGGTTGTCGTCAGTTGCGAAGCGGTACATGCATCGCGAAGGCCCTCTATGGCACGCTCCTACGAATACCGATTATTTCTTCGTGACGATCGAGAAAAACGAGAAGTACTACTCGCCATCGACGCGATACCGCGACTATGCGATCTCACCGGATGTCTTCCATTGGGAATCTCAGTCGCAAACGCGCGAAGGCAGCCCCACTGGTCAGCGCTACATCAATCACGAGCAACGCGGCTCCCATGTCATGCTGTTCGTGAGGCCGCGTAACAAGGACGGAAATCGCACGATGGCATTTACGTTCATTGGCCCGGCCACGTACATCGAACACACAGCTGAACGCCCGATGGCGATCCTCTGGAAGCTGCATCGGGCCATGCCACTCGACTTCTTCAACCGAACGAAGGTCGCTGCGGGCTAGTTTGCCGGCTGACCGGATCGAAGACTCTCCAACCGTTTCGAGATTCCTGCTCCACTTCGATAACGAAGTCATGGATCGTCCGTCCACGAATGTCATCGGGCGCATCCGTCGTCGATTCAGTTACATCGAACTCGTGCCAGCAATGATCATCTTGCTCGAGCGGCCAGTCCGGCAAAACGAGAAAGAGCTCCGGCAAACGAATCTGATCGGCTATGAGAAATTGCCCGCTTTCAAGTGCACACGACAATCGGGTGTTTAGCTCGTCCGTAATCTCTTCGGCAAACACAATTGATCCCCACGACTTGTAGTTTGATGCGTCGCGATACAGATAGTGAAAGCGTGTGTTTCGAGTCGAGGGGTTCGGCATTGGCCGAGGATACCTCGGCAGTTGTTTCAGAGAAAAACAAGGGCGGCCTCGCGGCCGCCCTTCTGACAATCTATTGATTTGGACCTACGAACACCCGCTCGTCGATCCGCAATTGAGGCACTTGTAGCACGCGCCATTCCTCACCATGATCGAGCCGCAGTCGCTGCAGCTTGGCGCGTCCTGCTGAAAGCGGATTGGCGACGACATGATCCTGTTAGGCGCATCGGCGTCCTTGGGTGGGAGGACCACCGGCGCGAGGTTCTGTACGAACGTCGCATCGTTGCGCGACATCGCGACGACATTCGATGCTGCCGGGGCGGGCGTGGGGGCGGGCTCGTCGCGCTTGATCACGCCCGCGCTCTCCTGCTCGTCGAGCGGCAGGAACTTGATCGCCAGCCACTTGAAAATGTAGTCCATGATCGACTTGGTCATCGGGATCTCGGGATTCTTCGTGAAGCCCGACGGCTCGAAACGCGTGTGCGTGAATTTGTCGACCAGCAGTTGCAGCGGCACTCCGTGCTGCAGCGCGAGCGATGTCATCGTCGCGAAGGAATCCATCAGACCCGAGATCGTCGAGCCTTCCTTCGCCATCGTGATGAAGATCTCGCCGGCCGAGCCATCCTCGTATTTGCCGACGGTGATGTATCCCTCGTGCCCGCCGATCGAGAACTTGTGCGTGATCGACTCGCGCTCGTCGGGCAGCTTCCGCCGGACAGCCGTCGGTATCGTTCCGAGCGCCTCGGCGATCTTGTCCCTTGCGGTCGACAGCGGCTGCGAGCGCTTGCATCCATCGCGATAGACCGCCACGGCCTTGAGTCCCAGGCACCACGCTTCGTAGTACGCCTGCTCGATTTCTTCGATGGTGGCGTTGGTCGGCATGTTGATCGTCTTCGAGATCGCGCCGGAGATGTACGGCTGCACGGCGCCCATCATCCGAAGATGTCCGAGGTAGTGGATCGAGCGCGTGCCGTGAGCCGGCTTGAACGCGCAGTCGAACACCGCCAGATGCGACTCGACCATGTGCGGCGCGCCTTCGATCGTGTCGTTCTCGTCGATGTACTGGATGATCTCGTTGATCTGCTTCTGATCGTAACCGAGGCGCTTGAGCGCGATCGGAACGGTCTGATTGACGATCTTCAGCATTCCGCCGCCGACCAGCTTCTTGTATTTGACGAGCGCGATGTCGGGCTCGATGCCGGTGGTGTCGCAATCCATCATGAACGCGATGGTTCCGGTCGGCGCGAGCACGGAAATCTGCGCGTTGCGATATCCAAACTGCTGACCGAGCGCGTACGCCTCGTCCCAAACCTTGGTCGCGGCGTCGGCGAGATCGGCCGGCAGCGCGCGCGTGTTGATGCGATACGCCGATCGGCGATGCTTATCGATGACGCGCAGGAAAGGCTCTTCATTGAGGCCGTAGCCCGCGAACGGTCCGAGCTTGTCGGCGATGCGCGCGGATTGCGCATACGACTCGCCGGAGAGAATCGAGGTCATCGCGGCGGCGTAGTCGCGACCTTCGTCGCTGTCGTACGGAAGACCGCGCGCCATCAGCAGCGCGCCGAGATTTGCGTAGCCAATGCCGAGGGGGCGGAAGGCGTGCGAGTTGCGCTCGATGGCTTCCGTCGGATACGACGCATTATCGACAGTAATTTCCTGCGCGGTGATCACGACGCGCAGCGCGGCGCGATAGGCCTCGACGTCGAAGCCGTTCGCGTCGGTATAGAAGCGCATCAGATTGAGCGATGCCAGATTGCACGCCGAGTCATCGAGGAACATGTATTCGGAGCACGGGTTCGAAGCGTTGATGCGCGCGGTGTTGGCGCAGGGATGCCACTCGTTGACGGTGGTGTCGAACTGCATTCCCGGGTCGCCGCACACCCACGCCGACTCGGCCATCTTGCGCATGAGATCGCGGGCCTGGAACGTCGCCATGACTTTGGTGCGATCGGTGACCGCGCGCGTTTCCCAGATGCCGCCTTTTTCGTAGGCGCGCATGAAGTCGTCGGTGACGCGCACGGAATGGTTCGCATTCTGGAACTGCACGGAGTCGTATGCGCCGCCGTGGGCGTTAAAGGCGCCCTCGTAGCCGGCGTCGATCAGCGCCCACGCTTTCTTCTCTTCATTCTCTTTCGACTGGATGAACTCGAGGATGTCGGGATGGTCGGCGTTGAGGATGACCATCTTGGCCGCGCGCCGGGTCTTGCCGCCGCTCTTGATCACGCCCGCGAATGAATCGTAGCCGCGCATGAACGAGACCGGACCGGACGCCGTGCCGCCGCCCGCGAGAAACTCTTTCGAGGAACGGATGTTCGACAGATTGCTTCCCGTCCCCGACCCATACTTGAACAGCATGCCCTCGGTCTTCGCGAGCGTGAGGATCGAGTCCATCGTGTCGCTGACCGAGTTGATGAAACACGCCGAGCATTGCGGACGCGGCTCGATGCCGACGTTGAACCACACCGGCGAGTTGAATGACGCCATCTGATAGAGAAGGATGTGGGTGAGCTCGTCGCGGAACGTGTCCCCGTCCTCGACGGTCGCGAAGTAGCCGCCTTCGCGACCCCACTGCGTGATCGTGTGCACGACGCGACCGATCAGCTGCCGCACGGACGATTCGCGATCGGCCGTGCCGAGATGCCCGCGGAAATACTTGGAGACGACGACGTTGGTCGCCATCTGCGACCAGAACTTCGGCATCTCGACGTCCTTCTGCTCGAAGACGACCTCGCCGCGCTCGTTCGTGATGATCGCCGAGCGCATCTCCCATTCGCAGGTGTCGAACACATCGATGCCTGCCCTGGTGAAAAAACGCTCCACTGCGATGCCGCCGGTGCGAGTTTCCTTCCTGCGGACCGGCTTTGGCGGGTTCGAACGGGAGCGAAGCGGGGTCGAAATCTCCATGGACGTCATGATGAACTCTCCTCCTCACCGAAACAAAGGCGCCCCGACGGGGGCGCCTTCAACTGACTTTGCGACGAACTCAGCGTGCTGACCAGCGCACCAGGCCGGGCCTGCTGCGTGGCACCGGCGACTTCACCTTCACCGTGACCTGATACTCGCGAATCTGCAGCGATACTGACCGTAGAGGGGATCGAGCGGCCAAACGCGATTGCTTTACATCCTTCATTCAGGTCCCTCCCTCGCGCCGTTCTGTAGTGGTTGTGGTTGCAGGACAAGCTACGCCCAGTAGAACCCTCTGTCAAGGGGTGGCCAAAAAAGTGTGAAGCCATCGCGAATGCAGAACAGCCAAACGAACTTAAGTATTCGCACTTTCAGTGATTTAGTTCCACAAATTGTAGACCATATTTCCGGCTGTTTCCCGCCGCTTATGCACCGCTTTCTCGCAGCAATTCCACAGACGAATCCGCAGATTTTCCGCGCCTTTTCCGCATTTTTTGCACATGGAACTGTGCGGCATTTTTTCCGCAGGCTTTACGCAGCGATTTCGCAGGTTTTGACGAACTGAGCCGGAAAGAAAAAGGGCGAAAGAGAAGCGGAGTCGGAGGAGCTGCGGAAAAGCGTACGCCGTTGGCCGTTTGCCGTTCGCCGACGCGATTTCCACCGTTTTTCCTTCAGGAA
>JALYZI010000033.1 GCA_030948915.1 Acidobacteriota bacterium | reverse complement strand
GGCGCGGGCTACAAGCCCGCGCGACCGGCCGGCCGGAAGCCGGCGCTCCGATGACATCCTTACCGGGACGGAGGGAGGTCGGCCTGCCCGGCGAGAAACTCCGGCGTGAAAATCCGCGCGATCTCTTCTTCGCTCAGCAGCTTCTTCTCGCGCAGCAGTTGCGGAATCGGCGTGCCGCTCTTCGCGGATTCCTTCGCGATCTCGGCCGCGCGCGCGTAGCCGATCAGCGGATTGAGCGCCGTTGCGAGCGAAGGGGAGCTGATGTAGTACGCCTCGCATCCCTCACGATCCGCTTCGATCCCGCGAATGGATTTCTCGACGAACACTGGCAGAAAGTTTTTCAGAATCTCGATTGAGAAGAGAAGCTCGAAGGCCATCAGCGGCATCATCACGTTGAGCTCGAGCTGCCCGGCCTGGCTCGCGTACGCGATCGTCGTGTCGCTGCCGATGATGTGAAACAGAACCTGGTTCATGCATTCGAGCATCGAGGGGTTCACTTTGCCGGGCATGATCGACGAGCCTGGCTGCACGGACGGCAGGATGATCTCGGCGAGCCCCGTCTGCGGGCCGGACGCGAGGAGGCGAAGATCGTTCGTGATGCGCGTCAGCTCCAGCGCCAGATTGCGCAGTGCGCCCGAGACCGATGCGACCGGCAACTGCGACTGCATCGCTTCGCGCAGATCTTCGATCGACCTGAACTCGAGACCGGTGATGGCATTCAGATGGCGTACGACAACGGCGCGATAACCCGAAGGTGCGTTCATGCCGGTCCCGACGGCGGTTCCGCCGATGCCGAGGGGCAGCAATTCCATCGACGCGTCGACCAGCAGCCGGTTGGCGCGCTTGGTCGCGGCAGCGTAGGCCTTGAACTCCTGGCCTAACGTGATCGGAACGGCATCCTGCAGATGCGTGCGTCCGGACTTGATGACGTCCGCGAACTGCGTCCCCTTCTGATCGAACGCGTTGGCAAGCTTCTGGACCTCCGGAATGAGAAGGCCGAGCTGCATGGTGGCCGCGACGCGGATGGCCGTCGGAAAGACATCGTTCGTCGACTGCGCCATGTTGACGTGATCGTTGGGATGGATCGGCTTGTACTCGCCGATTTTTCCGCCTAACGTACGGTTCGCAAGGTTCGCGATCACCTCGTTGCAATTCATGTTGAACGAAGTGCCGGCGCCTGCCTGAAAAACATCTACTGGAAATTGGTCACGGTATTTACTCTCATTATTGAGTAGCTCATCGCAGGCTGCGACGATCGCGTCGGCCAGGCGCGGCTCGAGCCCGCGAAGCTCTTTGTTCGCGAGCGCGGCCGCTTTCTTGAGGTAAATGAAGGCGCGAATGAAGGTCGGATGTTCGCGCAATCCGCTGATCGGATAGTTCTCGACGGCGCGCTGCGTCTGCGCGCCCCACAGCGCATCAGCGGGCACTTTAACGTCGCCGAGCGTGTCTTTTTCGGTGCGGTAGTCGGCCATGGCGGGCGGATTTTACGCCCTATCGCTGCAGATCCCGCTGCACGAGCACGCGCCTGAGAATCTTGCCCGATGGCGAGCGCGGAATCTGATCGATGACCTCGACATGCCGCACGCGTTTGTATCGCGCCACGCGATCGGCGACGTAGGTCATGATGTCTTCGGTCGACGACCGATCCTTCAGCACCACGAACGCCTTCGGAACCTGTCCTGCTTCTTCGTCCGCCATCGGCACAACGGCGGCGTCAGCGATCGCCGGATGCGCGAGCAGAATCGCCTCCAGCTCCGCCGGCGCGATCTGCATCCCTTTGTACTTGATCAGCTCCTTCACGCGATCGACGACGAAGTAGTTCCCGCACTCGTCGACCGAGCCGATGTCGCCGGTATGCAGCCATCCGTCTTTGTCGATCATCGCGGCGGTGGCCTCGGGATTGTTGAGGTAGCCCTTCATCACCTGCGGTCCGCGCACGCAGATTTCGCCCTCTGCACCAGCTCCGAGCTCGGCGCCGGTCGCAACGTCCACGATTTTCGATTCGGTATTCGGAAGTGGGGGACCGATGCCGACCGCATTGTCTTCGCGCGTGCCGTGCGTGGCAGGCGACGCTTCGGTCATGCCATAACCCTGCATGATCTTGCATCCCAGCCGCTGCGCCGCTTGTCCGGCGATGTTTTCACTCAGCGGCGCGGCCCCCGAAAAAAGAATGCGGATCGATGAGAGATCGAATGCGTCGACCATGGGATTCTTCGCGAGCGCGAGCATGATCGGCGGGACGACGAAGCCGTACGTGATCCGGTACTTCTCGATCGCCTGCAGGCATTCTTTCAGATCGAACCGCGGCATCGTTGCGATGGTTGCGCCGAGGTGGAGGCCGAGGTTCATGATGACGTTCATGCCGTAGATGTGAAAAAACGGGAGCACGGCCAGCGCGATGTCGTCGCGAGTCACGCCGAACACGCTCGCGCACTGGACGATGTTCGCCACGAGATTGCGGTGTGTGAGCATCACGCCTTTCGGCATCCCGGTCGTGCCGCTGGAGTACGGCATCGCGACGACGTCGTTTGCCGGATCGATCGTAACCGCCGGCGCTTCGCCTTCGGAGTTGAGCAGCGCATCGAAAGAATCGCCGATCACGAAGATTTCGC
>JALYZI010000021.1 GCA_030948915.1 Acidobacteriota bacterium | reverse complement strand
CGTCAGGCCTCGGCCCACTCCCCCGACGCCTGATGCCTGACGCCTGACGCCTGATGCCTGACACCTGAATTAGAATCACTGCATGGCTCGAAAAGAACTGATGGCCAAAATCTGCAGCCACCAGATCGTCGGCGTCGTTCGCGAGGACAACCCCGAAGATGCGACTGCGGTCGCCGATGCGTACGCGAAGCACGGCATCCGCATTCTGGAGATCACGCTGACGACGCCGGATGCATTCGACCTCATCGCGACCGTCGCAAAGCGGTACGCCGGCGATGACGTGACCATCGCGGCCGGAACTGTGCGCAGCTCGAATGATGCCGCGCTGGCGCGGCGTGCCGGCGCGGAGATGATCGTCTCGCCGCATACCGACGTGCGCGTGATCGAATACGCCAACGAAAACGACATGCTGGTCGTCGCCGGCGCGGGCACAGCCACCGAAGTGATCCACGCCTGGGAAGCGGGCTGCGACATCGTCAAGATTTTTCCTGCGCCGCACCTCGGCGGACCCGATTACATCCGCGCGCTGCGCAGCCCGATCCGCGACGTGCCGCTGCTCGCCGGTGGTCCGGTGACGCTCGACGCGATCGAGGCCTACCTCGACGCCGGCTGCGTCGCCGTCAACCTCGGCGTCTCGCTCGCCGTTCCCGATCTCGTGCGCATGAAGCAGTGGGAAGAGATCGGCCGCCGGGTGATCCTCGCGACCTCCATCGTGAACTCGCGCAAGAACACGACGCCAGCCGAATCCGCTTACATCCACTGATGCTCGTTCAAAAGGCCTACATCGTTCCGGGACAGCCGCATGTCCTTCTGGCGCCGGACCGGAACCGCGGCTGGGCTTCGCTCAAGAAATCGTACGAAGCCATTGGCCGCGAGATCGAGCAGTCGGGCGCCGAGCTGATGCTGGTCTACTCGACGCAGTGGTTCTCGGTCATCGGTCACCTGATGCAGGTCGATCCGAATCCGAAATGGGTTCTCGTCGATCAGAACTGGTATGAGCTCGGCGAAATCCCGTATGAGTTTCGCGTCGATCCCGAGTTTGGAAAACTCTACTGCGCGCTCGCGAAGGAAGCAGGAATGCAGGCCGCGACCGTGAACTATCACGGTTTTCCGATGGACCCCGGCACGGTCGTCGCGTTGAAGCTGCTGAATCCGCAGAACAAGATCCCCGCTTCGGTGGTGTCATGCAACATCTACGCGGAGCGTGACGAGACGCGCGCGCTCGGCCGCGTCGCTCGCGAAGCGATCGATCGCTACGGCAGGAAGGCGATCGTGGTGTGCGTCACGAATCTCTCGAATCGCTACGAGGTTGCCGAGATCGACCCGGCGCACGACAAGATTTCGTCGGCGAAAGATGACGAATGGAATCGCAAGATTCTGGAGATGTTCGGCGAGGGGCGGCTGGAGGACGTGGCCCAGGTCGCGCGCGAATTCGGCCGCGAGGCGAATGCCGACATGGGCTTCAAGGCCGTGTGGTGGCTGGCGGCATTGATGGGCGAGACCAATCGCTACGACGGCGTGGTGCGCGATTACCAGCCGGTGTGGGGTACCGGATGCGCGATCGTGGAGCTGACACCGGCGCCGAAAAAGCAGATCGAGTTCGAGAAAGAGTTCGACGAGGGTCCGGCGCTGGCAGTGGCGGAGCAGGGGACGGGCCTCGAAACGCACAACGTCCTCGCCGAACCGATCCTGAGCGAGAATGCTCCGCCGCCGGTTGGGCCGTATCCGCATGCGAAACGCGTCGGAAGCCTTCTGTTTCTTTCGGGCATCGGACCGCGGCGGCCGAAAACCGGCGAGATCCCGGGGCTGATTCGCGATGGTGCCGGCAGCGTCATCGCGCACGACATCGAAGTGCAGACGCGCGCCGCCATCGAGAACGTCAAGGCAATCCTGAGCGATGCCGGAAGCTCGCTCGACAAAGTGCTCGACGTGACCGTCTACCTCACCGACATGGGCGGCGACTTCGAAGCTTTCAATCGCGTTTATGCGGAGTATTTTGGCAAGGTGCAGCCGACCCGGACGACCGTGGGCGTCGAATCTCTGCCGACACCGATCGCGGTCGAGCTGAAGGTGATCGCGTCGTGTTAATCGACATCTCGCCCATCGTCGATGCGTCGATCAATGTCTGGCCGGGCGACACTCCGTTCGTGCAGACCGTCAATGCGAGCATGCGGAGCGGCGCGAATCTCACGCTTTCCGACATCCGCACATCGGTGCATGTCGGCGCGCATGCCGACGCGCCGGCGCATTACGTGACCGATGGAATCGACATCGCATCGCGCCGTCTCGACTACTACATCGGACGCTGTGTCGTCCTCCACATCCGAGTGCGGCGCGGCGAGCGCATCATGCCCGAGCACCTCGACGGAAAAGTCGTTTCGGCGCCCCGGGTGCTCCTGCGCACCGGAACATTTCCCGATACCCGCAAGTGGAATAACGACTTCGCGAGCCTTTCCCCGGCGCTGGTCGACGACTTCTATCAACACGGCGTGATGCTCATCGGAATCGACACGCCGTCGGTCGATCCGTTCGAATCGAAGGAGCTGGAAGCGCATCAGGCCTTCGCACGCAACGACATGGCGATGCTGGAAGGCCTGGTTCTCGATCACGTGGACGAGGGCGAGTACGAACTGATCGCGCCGCCGCTGCGCCTTCGGGGAGCCGACGCCAGCCCCGTGCGCGCGATCCTGCGCACGTTCTAGACGCTCATCGCTTTGCGTTCTGCCATGTAAGCCTCGAGGTTTTCGACGGCCAGCGGCGGGCTGAAGAGATAGCCCTGGATGTAATCGCATCCCCGCTTCTGCAGGAATTCGAATTGGTCTTCCTTCTCGACGCCCTCGCCGATCACTTTGAGGTTGAGCGTGTGCGCCATCGAGATGACGGCCGTGGCGATCGCGGCGTCGGTGGGATTCGACGTGATCTCGCGAACGAACGACTGATCCAGCTTCAAGGTATCAATCGGGAAACGCTTCAGATAATTCAGTGACGAATATCCTGTACCAAAATCATCCATAGAAATACGTACGCCTAGAGCCTTCAGCTCGCGAAGGGTGTAGATCGTGTTCTCGGCGTTCTGCATGGCGTTGCTCTCGGTGATCTCCAGCTCGAGATACTTCGCCTCCAGGCCGGTCTCCTCCAGCGCCTCGGCAATCTGTTCGGTCAGGTTCGGCTGTTGAAATTGGCGCGCGGAAAGATTCACCGCCACCGTCAGTTGCGAGTCGATTTTCTTCTGCCACAGTTTCGTCTGCTTGCAGGCCGTACGCAGAACCCAGTCGCCGATGGGGATGATCAGTCCCGAAGTCTCAGCAGCCGAGATGAAATGCGCCGGCGACAACAATCCGAGCTCGGGATGCTTCCAGCGGATGAGCGCTTCGACGCCGACGACGTGCTTGCTGTTGATGTCGACAACCGGCTGATAGAACAGAACGAAATCGCGATGGCTCAGCGCCTTCCGCAGCATGTTCTCCAGCGCGAGACGCTCGAGCGCCCGCGCGTTCATCGCAGGCGCGTAGAGCTGGTAGTTGTCGCGTCCCTGATCCTTCGCTCGATACATCGCCGTGTCGGCGTTCCGCACCAGCGTCTCGGGATCGGATCCGTCGATGGGAAAGAGGCTGATGCCGATGCTGGTCGTCACAAAGAGCTCGTGATCCTGGATGGAGAACGGAATCTTCAGCGTCTCGATGATCTTCTGCGCGATCTTCGCAGCATCTTCAATGTGGTCGACTGTCGGAATCATCAAGGTGAATTCGTCGCCGCCGAAGCGCGAGACCGTGTCGCCCTCGCGCACGCAGCGGCGGATGCGCTCGGCAACCGCTTTCAGCAGGCCGTCGCCGGTTGAATGTCCAAGTGAGTCGTTGATGTCTTTGAAGCGGTCGAGATCGAGAAAAAAGACCGCGACTTTCTGATTGACGCGCGCTGCTTGCGCGAGCGCCATGATCAGGCGGTCCATGAACAACGGACGATTTGGAAGTCCGGTCAGAGCGTCGTGATAGGCGAGGTGCTCCATCTCGCCGGTCGCGAGCTCGGAGGCTTCGCGCTCGTCCTCGAGAAGACACGCGATCATCGACATGCCGAGGATCGCCTGAAGCAGGAATCCGATGTATCCGAGATAGAGGCTGGCCGCGGCTTGCGAGAAGAAGGTCCAGCCGATGGTGACGCCCACCTGATACGCCTGCTGCAGCGCGTAGAGCAGGAGCGCAGCCGAGAACATCGTGAAGCCCACGCCGCGACGGCGCTTTCGAACCTGCCAGAACGCAACGCTCGACACCAGATACGCGATGCTCGCGACCAGCGCGCGGATTCCCACGCGAACGAAATAGCGCTTGCTCGAAACGGCGTCCGCCCCAATGAACAGCAGCGACGCGATGATGCCGACCGCCGCCACAGCCGCAAGCGTTTGCCAATACGCGCGAATGCGGACGGGTCTTCGGCGCAGCAGCTCGTAAATGCCGAACATCAGCCACGCGATGCTCAGATAGCCCAGGACGCCCGACAGAACGGCGGTCAGAATCCGTATCGGATGTGCGGACGCAACATGCGAGCTGAGTCCAAGGCCGATCCCGATCGTCGACGCCACGTAGTACGCAGCGAGCGCCGTCCAGCTCAGTGTCCAGTGGCGGAGATAGCTTTTTCGATATTGCTGCAGGAATCCGAGCAGAAGAATCGCCATGACGAGCGCGGTGATTGTCTGCGCGGAAGATGTAATGACGGTGACGAGATTGAACTGTGGCACTTCGCGTATCGATTTTGCGCCGGAGCACCCATGAACGCAATGTGATCGCCGCTACAAAAGCTTGGAATATGCGGTCAATAAGCGCTGCGCCGCGCGCGGAAACGCAAATTCTCCGGCACGATCGACCACTCGGTTTCGCAGCGCGTCGAGATCACCAACGCGCGACAACAAAAGGCCGGCGAGCGCATCAGCCGCGGTGTCGCCGGCGATGAGCGGCAGACTGCCGACAATCGCCTCCATCCCGGACAGCGGCGCGGTGATTGGAACCGTTCCGCACGCCATGGCCTCGATGACTGCGCGATGCCCTTCGTCCGATCCTTTCGCGGTGAACAGGAGGAAATCCGACGCGCGATAGTGATCGGCGAGATCGTCTTCGTGATAACCGGCCCAGATCACATTTGCAATGATGCCGAGGTCGTGAGCGACGGATTCCAGCGCTGCGCGATGCTCGCCGTGCCCGATGATCATCAACTGCGTGTTCGCCATCCTCTTCTGCACCCGCGCGAACGTTTCGAGCACCAACTCGAACCCTCGGTCTTTCGACAACTTTCCGATCGCGGTGATGAGCAGCGTGTCGGATGCGATCGCGTATTTCGCCCTGACATCACCGCCGTCCGGTTGGAACTCGCCGGTATCAACCGGAGGCGGCGTGAACATCGGCGCGCGGTTTCGAATCGGCGGCGCGTCCCGAAGCGTGTCATTGATGACGCAGATGACATCCGTTCGCGCGAGCAACCATTTGGTGAACGGATCGGAGCGGATCACGCGGCGCGAATGAAACGTTCGTGCGATTTGCGTGGCGCACGCGCGCGTCGCAAAGCGCGCCAGCCAATGATCGTAGGTCAGATGCGCGTGGACGATGTCGAAACCGTGATGATCGATGAGGCGCGCGATCGCGGCCGACGAGGCGGCGAACGAAAAAGGGTTCTGCGCTTTCTTGATGATCGGGTGGGTGAAATCGAGTCTGCCGATCTTCGCGTCAAGTTTGTATCCACCGACAAACGCGTAATGCGCATCGACGCCAGCCTGCCGCAGTGCCGCCACTTCCGCGAACGCCGGCGCAGCCGCACCGGTCCAGCGATTGCCGGCCGCGAGGTGGAGGACTTTCATTCTGTCGCAATCGTATCGTGAGGTCTCGCGGTCTCGCGGGGCAGCACTGCGAGACGGCGTGACTTCGCAACCTCGCAACCGCGATGCTACACTTCGCCGCCGATGGCGATCGACGCTGAATTGCTCGAAATCCTCGCTTGCCCGCTCTGCAAGGAAGAGGTCAGGCCGGTGGCGTTGTCGGAAGGCCGCCGAACAGCGGTCCGCGACAAGTTCCGCGACAAATTCCGCGGCGAAGAGCCGGTCGTCGAACAAGGCTTGCAGTGCGTGAAGTGCCATCGCGTGTATCCGATCGTCAGCGACATCCCGGTCATGCTCGTCGAAGAAGCTTTCGAGGAAGCGTGACGTGGCTCAGGCGACGCCTATCTCTTCCTGAAGAGACGCCAACCGCTGTCGTCCTGGCGATCGCGTTTTATCTCTGCCATCTCTTCTGTTCCGGCTGGGTCGCGTCATCGGAATCCTTTGTCGCGTTTGCGCTGATGGCCTTTCTCTACGCGCTCTATCGCAAGCAAATCCGCCTGTCGTTTCACATCCTCTATTTCCCGCTCATCCTTTACGCGGTCGCATCGACCGCGTCTGCGCTGGTCGCCACTCGCGCGGTTCACGCCATCGGCGAAAACGCTTTGTGGATGAAGATCGCGCTCTTCCCGATGGCGCTGATTCTTTTTCGCGAAGTTCCGCGTGCGCGCGACCTCGCGCTCCGGATGCTTCTCGTCTTCGGCGCTTTCGCCGCGCTGTACGGCCTCTTCCAATATTTCGTGCTCGCGCACCGCGACCTCGAGCACCGCATCACCGGCCCGGCTACGCACGTGATGACGTTGTCGGGTCTCCTGCTCGCGATGGCGCTCGTGTACTTCGTTCTGTGGATCAACGACGTCCGAAACCTATGGCTGCTCGCCGGCACGTGCATCGTGACGCTCGCGCTTCTGCTGACGTTCACGCGAAGCGCCTGGGCTGGGTGGGTGGTGGCGGCCGCGATTCTCTTGATATCAAAACGCCCGCGCATGCTGATCTTCGCGGCGCCTGCGGTCGTTTTCTTCGTCACGTTCATGCCGTTGCCGCTGTTCGGACGGCTCGTCTCGAGCTTCGACACGCGTCAGTCCTCGAATCTCGATCGCATCCGAATGATTCAAGCCGGTGTCGAGATGATCAAGGACTACCCGCTCCTTGGCGTCGGACCCGCGAACGTAAAAGAGGTCTATCCCCTCTATCGAAAGCACGACGCGCCGCGCTTCCGGATTCCGCATCTGCACAACAATCTCGTCCAGCTGTGGGCCGAGCGCGGCGTACTGGCCGTCGTCGCATACCTGATCTTTCTGGGCCTCTTCCTGCGCGAGTGCGCGCGGGCCTGGAAGGGTCCGGCGAGTCGTTTTGCCGAGATCGGAGTGACAGTCACGTTCGGTCTGGCCGCGGCCGGTTTGTTCGAATTCAATTTCGGGGATACCGAGGTGTTTTGGATCCTCCTCGACGTCTGCGCTCTCGTCATCGCCTACACCGAGCAGGCTCGGCGGTCGAATGAACCGCCCCTCAGTGGTGTTCCTGTGAACGGTCCGTAACCTTTCCAAAATGGTGGCGTCGAACGAGATAGATAGGCGGGAGATGAAGCACCTGAACGATCAGGAGCTAATGCGCATCGTTCAGGCGGGCGATTTCTCTCCCGCTTCGGAGATTTTCGACCGGTATAGCAGTCGTATCTACAACTTCGCCTATCGATTCCTGAAAAACAGCGAGGCGGCTGAAGATGCGATGCAGGAAGTTTTTGTCAAGATGCTCAAGTACGCGAACCAGTTTCACGGGGACGCAAAACTCTCGACCTGGCTATTTTCGATCACGGCAAACTGGTGCCGCGACTATCTGCGGAAAGCGGACAACAAGCCCAAGGATTCCGATGACGTGCTCGTGACGCTGCCTGCTCCCGCCGAACATTCGCCGGAGCGAAAGCTGGAGCAGCGGGAAAACGAGACACGCATTCAAAAGGCCTTGAGCGCGCTGACGCCCGAACAGCGCGAGGCCATCCTGCTTTCCCGGTACCAGGGTTTGTCGTACGCGGAGATAGCCCAGATCTCGGGGTGTTCCGAGGGAGCTGTGAAGACGCGGGTGTTCCGGGCGATGGAAACGCTCAAAAAAGCGCTCACTGCTGAAGAGCGCGGAGGTGACCGATGTCTGACTGCGATCTGATGCGAGAGAGTATGCCGCTGTTGCTGACCGAGTCGCTCGACCCGGCACGGCGGGAAATCACACATCAGCACATTGAGCGCTGCGCGACGTGCGGAGCGGAATGGTCCGGTTACCGCGACACCTGGCGAACCCTCGGCGATCTGCCAGAAGTCGAAGTTCCCGCTTCCGCGAAAGCGCGTTTCCTTTCGGCAATCGGCGAAATCGAGACACCGGTGGTCGCCTTCCGGCCGCGCGCAAACCGGCCGTACACGCGTTGGCTCGCACAGGCGGCGGCCGTCGTCGTGATCGCCGGCGGATCGTACCTGGTCGGATATCGCACGACGCCGGTGCAGACGCAGCAGGCGACGATCAACTCCGTGACGCCGGCGTCGTACTCGATCGCCGAGTCGCGTGTTCTTCCGGCGAGCGCGATCAGTCCCGACATCGAAGGCCGTCCCGATATTCAGAATGTCACGTTCGTGGATTCGAACGTAAACAACGACGACATCGGCATTGCATTCGACATCACTACGCACGTCATGGTTCGCGGACGTCCGACCGACAAGAGCATGGTGCGCCTGATGCGATATGTGCTGGAGAGCGAGGCGCGCACGCCGTCGCGTTCGCGCGCGATCGACTGGGTGCGCACGACCTATTCGCGTCCGGGCAATGCGAACCCCGAAATCGCCGACGCTCTGGCGACAGTGCTGCGCAGCGACACGCACGAAGGCGTGCGCATCAAGGCAGTCGAGACATTGAATCGCATGCCGGGCGGTGTTTCGTTGGAAACGCGCGAAGCGCTGATTCAGGCGTTGAAGAGCGATCCCAATCCGTCGGTGCGAATCAAGGCCGTTGAGGCTCTGGCGACTCTGGCGCGCAACGGCGCGACATTCGACTCCGCCACCGTCGACACGTTGCGTCAGAAAGCGGTGCAGGGTGATGAGAACGTCTACGTCCGAGTGAAAGCCGCGGAGGCATTGAGCAGCATCCATCCGTGATGAGATCGAAGGTCTTCATTTACACCGCAGCCGGCGTGCTGCTGATCGCGGCGAACGCAATCGCCGGCAAGGTGAGTTCTACAGATCGGTTTACCAGAGAGCTTCCGCTCGAGATTGGCGGCACGTTGTGGGTGGACAACCCGATCGGCAATATCGAGATCATCGGCACGGAGAAACCGGGTATGTCGGTGGCTGTATCGAGGACAGTCACAGGTGACGATCGCACCGCTCTCGCGGAAGGTCGTGAGCAGACGGTGATCAGTTTCGATGGCGGCGATCAAAATACGCGTTTTGTTCGGACGATCTATCCGGCAGTGCCGGCGAGATGGACCAGTTCCGTCTCGTACGTCATTCGTGTTCCGCGCACGGTTCACGTTCGCGTGGCGGCGAAACTGGCGGAGCGCGTGCGCATCGCGAACATCGGTGGGAACGTCACGGTCAAGAGCTTCACAGGCGCCATCATCCTCGATGGCGTTTCCGGCGCATCGATCATCGACACGACAAACGGCAAAGTCACTTACATCTATCATCAGAGACCGGTCGCTCATGCGCAGATTCAGGCTGTCAGCGCAGACATCGATGTCAGTGTACCGCCCGATTCGAGCTTCAACTGGGTCGCCGACACGTTGCGCGGCGACGTCCTGACCAATCTGCCCGTTCGCGCGCAATTCCTCGGAAGCGCGATCCATGGAACGGTGAACGCAGCGGGCGGTCCGACGATCACGATGCAAACGTTGTTAGGCAGCATTCGACTGCTGGGTAGTGGCGTCAAACAAGTCGTGCGATCGTTGGGGCAGCAGCCCGTCGCCGATCCGAGCCCCAGGATGGAAATGAAAGCGCTGCTGATGCGTCCCGGCAAACGCTTTCAGTTGCCGATCGCGGGAGGCGGATTCGATTTCGCAGCCGGCGTGGCCGACGTCGAAGTCGGCGAAGTCCGTGGTAACGCGCGCGTGCAGACCGTTGCCGGCGAGATCAAGCTCGGAACGGTCATGGGCGATTGCACCGTCATCTCTCAAGGCGGTCCGCTCGACCTGGGCGACATCCTGGGCACGCTGCTGGCGAGCACCGAGGCTGGCGACGTCATCGTTCGCTCCGTGCGTGACGGCGGACGCGTCTTCACGGCAGGCGGCCTCATTCGCGTGCTGTACAGCGGAGGGGGGATCACGCTGCAGTCCGGCGGCGGCGACATCATCATGCGCCAGGCGGGCGGCCCGGTCAGCGCAGACATCGATGTCAGTGTACCGCCCGATTCGAGCTTCAACTGGATCGCCGACACGTTGCGCGGCGACGTCCTGACCAATCTGCCCGTTCGCGCGCAATTCCTCGGAAGCGCGATCCATGGAACGGTGAACGCAGCGGGCGGT
>JALYZI010000199.1 GCA_030948915.1 Acidobacteriota bacterium | reverse complement strand
CCACCACCCTGACCTCCGCCGCCACCGCCGCCGCCAGGACGCTGGCCACCGCCGCCACCCTGACCGCCGCCACCGCCGCCCCCACCGGGCCGCTGGCCGCCACCGCCGCCACCGCCACCTTGACCGGGTTTCTGTTGACCTTCGTAACTGATGTTGGAGTCGTCACTCATGGAGTCCTCTCCTTTCGTTACGGAGCATGGGCAAGAAGCAAGCCGATCCGTTAAGCTCCGTCGGTTCAACGGATTGCGAGGGGTGGTTACTACGCGGTTTACGTCTCACTTCGAAGGACACTAATCATATCACTTGGTGTAGACCGTGACCTCAGCAGATGAGCCGGCCGGCACCACATCCGAGGGCGGGCCGTTCCAGGAAACCCGCACCGGGACGCGCTGCACGACTTTCACGAAGTTTCCAGACGCGTTGTCGGGCGGAAGCAGCGAAAAGGTCGCCCCGGTGCCCCCCGACAGGCTCTCCACGCGCCCGTCGAATTTTTTTCCGCCTAACGCATCGATTTTGATCGACGCACTCTGGCCGGGATGCATCGACTTGAGCTGCGTCTCCTTGAAATTCGCGATGATGTAGGTGGTGCGCGGTACGAGCTGCACGATCGGCTGACCGAGCGTGACGTAGGAACCCGGATGCACTCCGAGTCGCGACGCCAGCCCGTCGGCGGGCGCCACGATTTTCGTGTACGAGAGCGAAAGCTGTGCGGATTGCAGCGCGGCCTGCGCGGTCTGCACGCGCGCGTGTGCCAGTCGCGACTGCGCTTCTGCGCCTGCCACCTGCGCCGCGACCGGCGAGCTCTGGACGAATCTTCCCTCCGCCTGTTTGATATTCGCCTGGGCACCCTGCTGTTGATTCTCGGCTTCACGAAGTCGTGCTCGTGCCTGCGCAAGATCCGCCTGCGCTGTGTCATTCGCTGCACGCGCCGCGTCAACCTGCGCTTTCGAGATGTCGCCCTTCCCGCCCAATTCCTGGGCGCGGGCGAAATCGAGTCGCGCTTTCTCCGCGTTCGCCTGCGCGCGGGTAATCGCCGCCTGTGCTTCCGATACGCCGGCAGCAGAAGTGCCGGCCGCCTCGCGCGAGATCTGCACGCCGGCTTGCGCCGCGGCGAATCCGCCCTGCGCCGTCGCCCGGGCAATTGCGACGCGCGCGTCGGCATCGGCCGCCTGCGCCTGCGCCGTCTCGAGATCGCCCTGCGACTGCGCCATCTTCACCTGCGCGTCGGACGGATCGATTTCCGCGAGAAGTTCTCCGCGATGCACCTGCTGATTCTCGTGGACGTAGACGTTGACGACCTGGCCCGCAATTCGAGCCGACACGGGAACGACATCCGCCGAGACCTGCGCATCGTCGGTCGTTTCTTTTCCCGACGTCAGGAGCGCGTAGATGACGTACCCGACCAGGAGCACCACCACGGCGATTGCGATGATGTAGTAGAGCCGCTTGGCGCGGCGCGGTTCGATCGCCGGCTCATGCTCGGCGATGTCCGGCAAAGGAGCGACCGGACTCGGTGCGGGTGCTGGTGGTGCTGTTTGCTCGCGTTGCATTCACATCTCCACGTGGACTTCCGCTTTCTCCGTCCCCTTCGGCATCCGCAGGAAGAAAACCAGCGGCAGCACGCAAAGAAATGCGATGCCACAGATCATGAACAGCCTTTCGAACGAAAGCACCATCGCCTGCTGCCGCATCTGAAAATCGATCAGGCGCACAGCGGTGTTTTGAGCTGCCGCCGCCGGAATCCCTCGCCCGCTGAGCATGCGCTGCGTTGCTGCCATGCGCATCGCAACTACGGGGCGACTCATCGTCACGTTTGCGAGCATTGCGCCACGCGCGCTGGTCGCGAAACGCGTCATCAAGGTCGCCATCATCGCGAGTCCGATCGAGCCGCCGACCTGACGCAGCAACGAATTCAATCCCGTCGCGTCCGGCAGCCGATGCCTCGGAATCGTGCTCAAAGCCACCGTCGTCAACGGAATGAAGAGACAGCTGAACGCCACGCCCTGAATGATCAGGACGTTGACGATCCCGCGCGATGAAGTCGCGAGCGTGTAATGACCCATCAGCCAGGCCGTGTATGCAAACAACAGGATCCCGAACGCGACGACCGCGCGAGGCGACACCTTGTTGTAGATGCGGCCGACGATCGGCATGACCACGATCATCGTCAGCGAGCGCGGCATCAGTGCGATGCCCGACTGCGTCGCGGAGAATCCGAGGAGCGTCTGCATGAAGAAAGGGAGGAGGAAGGTTACCGACATCAACATCGCGAACATCACCGCGCCGATCATTGTGCCCGAAAAAAACACCGGGTCCTTGAAAAGTGCGATGTCGACCGCCGGAACGCGCGCGCTCAATTCTCGAACGACGAGCAGCGCCAGCGACACGACCGCGAAGAGAGTGATCAACTTGATCTCTCCCGAATCGAACCAGTCGTTGCGATTGCCTTCCTCGAGCACGTACTGAAGCGATCCGAGGCCGACGATGAGAAGGCCGATGCCCCACCAGTCCATGTTCTTGCGCTGCCGCTCCGCCATGTGCGACAGCGCGGCGCGCACATCGGCCGGCTCGTGCACGAAACGCGACACCATCAACAGCGACACGATGCACACCGGGATGTTGATGTAGAAAATCCACGGCCAGCTGTAGTTGTCGACGATGTAGCCGCCGAGCGTCGGCCCGAATGCCGGACCGAGGACGACGGCCATTCCGAAGACGGCCATCGCCATCCCCTGCTCCTGCGGCGGAAACGTCTGGCGCAGGATCGCCTGTTCGGTGGGCTGAAGCGCGCCGGCGCCGATGCCCTGAATGATTCGAAAGATCACCAGCAGCGGAAGCGTTCGCGCCATGCCGCAGAGCGCGGATCCGAGGCCGAAGAGCAGCAGACAAAAAAGATAGACGCGCTTTTGTCCGAAGAGGCGCGCGAGAAATCCCGTCAGCGGCATGACCATGACCGTCGCGATCACGAATCCGGTCGTCACCCATGTGATCTGCTCGACGGTCACGCCGAGCGATCCCATGAGATGCGGGACGGCGACGTTGACGATCGACGCGTCGATCGCGCCCATCAGTGTTCCGAACGTGATCGACACCGTCACGAGCCATTTGTTGACCGGCGCGCGTTCCACGGGAATGCCGGGAAGCGCGATTGTGCCCGCGGTCATCGCGTGCCCTCGACCAATTTTCGAATATCCCCCGTCGCATGCTGCAAGTCGTACTGCGCCGCGGCGGCATCCGCCTGCGCTGCGATGAGGTCCTCGCGCGCCTGCCGGTAGCTGTCCTGTGCGCGATCGACTTCCACGGGCGTGCCGTATCCCGCCTGCCGCCGATCCTGCGCGACCGTCAGCGCTTCTTCGGCCACGCGCGCATTCTCGGTGGCGACCGCCACGCGCGCGTTTGCATTCTCGAGGCTCATGACCGCGCGGCGCACATCCTGCTCGACATCGCGCTCGCGCTGCGTTCGCTCGATCTCGCGATCGTGCAGATCGGCACGTGCGCGCGCGACGGCGGCATTGATGTCGGCGCGGAAGAGCGGCATGCCCAACGTCGCCGCAATGCGACGCGACCACAACAGATCGGTCGAATGATTGCCGCTGTAGTCGCCGAGGAAATCGAAGCCGACGCTGGGAAGACGCCGCGCCCGTGCTGCCGACACCGAGAGTGTCGCTTCCTTCTCGCGCGCGTCGACTTCCTTGAGCTCCGGACGCTGCTGCTGCGCCGTCGCGAGCGCAGCATCGACGGGTGGGACGAGTGGGACGGATGGAAGCGGATCGACGAGGATGACATCCGACGATTGATTGGCGCCGATCGCGTTCAGAAGCGCGAGCAACGCCGTGCGCTGATCGTTCTGTGCGATGAGTACCGCCTGTTTCGCGCGATCGAGTTGCACCGTTGCCTGCGCAACATCGAGTCGCGTTCCCGTTCCGGCCGTGAATTCGTCCTGCGCGACTTTCAGGAGTCGCTCGAACAGCGCGACGTCAGACTGCCGCGATGCGATCTGCGTCGAAGCGCGCTGCGTCAGGACATAGAGCCGCGCCACTGCGGTCGCGACATCGTTCTCGGCGCGCTGCATCGCGTAACGACTGGCGCTCTCCCCCTGACGCAACGCCTGGTAATGCCGGATCGCGGCGAGATTGAAAAGCTGCATGGCGGCATCGACCTGCACATCGGTCACGTTGAACGGACCGACCACCGGCGGCTGACCTGGAATCGAAAAGCCGAAGGTCTGGAGATTGATCGACTGGCTGTAGCGAGTGAGGCGCGCATCCGCCTGCGGAAAGAGCGCCTCCAGCGCCTCGGTCCGCGCAATGCGCGCGCGCTCTTCGGCGGAACGCGCGAGCTGCGCCTGCGTCCCTTCGTGCAGCGAGCGCTGCACCGCATCGGCGAGCGAGAGCCGCAGCGGCTGAGCGGCCGCCGGCACAGAAGCGAGGAGAGTAAGAATGAACAGACGTCTACAGCACATCAGCGCGGGTCAAGCAATTGGATCGCCAGTTTACGTTACGAGAGTCTTCCGCGCTTCCTGCCGCTTCCACCTGCCGGTGCGGAGGATATCGTCAACGACCGCGAAGGCCTCGTCGATTTCCTCGTCGGTCGTGTAGAAATGGGGCGAGAAACGAACGCCCGACGCGGGTCGAAAGTCGCACACGATGTCTTCGGCATTGAGCTCTTTTGAGACTTCCAGGCCGTGCGGAATGCGCATCGATACCGATCCGCCGCGGCGCTGCGGCTCGCGCGGCGTGCGCAGCTCGAATCCGCGCGCGTCGGCCAGGTCGATGATCTTCTGCGTTTGTCGCAATGACTTTTCGCGTATCGCCAGCACATCGGCCTCCGCGATGATCTTCGGGCCTTCGCGTGCTGCGTAAAGCGCAGGAATGGGAGGCGTACCGAGTGCGAAGCGCAGGGCGTCGTCGCGGAAACGCATCGGCGGCGCTTCGAAAGCAAACGGATTCGCATGCGCCATCCAGCCGGTGAAATCCGGCTCGAGCTTCGGACGCAGCTCGGGATCAACGTAAAGGAATGTCCCGCCCGGCCCGCCGC
>JALYZI010000281.1 GCA_030948915.1 Acidobacteriota bacterium | reverse complement strand
CGTGCGGCACGAGTCTTGTTGCGCGCGAATGTATGAAAAGAATTGTTATGGTCCTGTGTGCGCTGGCGCTCGTGGGCGGCGTCCACGCGGATGACGTCTGGGTTTTGCAGGGCAATGCGCAGAGCGCGCTGGAGGGCAATATCCTGCTCTACCTCTACACCAGCGATGTCCTCCTCTACAACCCGAATCCGAGCTCGGCGCGAATCCGCGTGATCGAGGTCAGTAACGGGTCGCTGGTTACCACCGATCGGGAGCTGATTCTGGATCCCGCGAGATCGACGTCGATTGCCCGAGCGAAAAAAGCGTGGCATCCCGATTCGCCCGCACCTCTGTGGGTAACACATCTGGACGTGCCGGCGGGGGTCATCGTGGAAAGCAGAATCAGCATCGGACAGCAATGCACGGTCTGCGGCAACGTGCCGGCTCCCGGCATCTTCGGAAAGCTTTCCTTTCCGGTCATGCGGTCTTTGCAGACGCCGTTGGTCCCGAAGATCCACCTGGGCACCGATCTGCACGCCGTTCCGGCGCGGAACAATGTCGCGGTCTATAACGACGCCGTCGTGACCGCCCATGCACACATTGATGTGCATCAACTCTGCGATGAATCCATCGTTGACACGCGAGACATCGAAATACCCGCGAAGAGCGTGATTCAAATCAACAATCTCGCAACAACCACCAGCAACTGCACCAACGCAGGATTCGAGTACACATACGTCGCGGTGACAGTCGATCAGCCGAGCCTGAGCTGGGTATCGAGTCTCTCGAACGCCGATCGCATCAAGGTCGTATGGGCGGCGACGAGCAGCTCGCCGTAGACCTGATCGTCAGCTGAGCATGCTCTCAGCTTCCCGCTCGATCGTGCTCTTGATGCGCGGCTCGAACGGTTTCGCAAGCAGCGGAAGCTTTCCATCGATGATCACTTCGCTGTCGGTGACATCGACCGTTCCGCTGGCCTTCATTCCTTTGGCTTTGCCGGAGAAGACGAGGCGATCGCCTTCCCAGCGATGCTCGACATCCGATAGGTAATGTCCGTAGGTCGCGAGCATCTGATGCAGGCGCTCTTCAATCTTCTTGCGGACGGTCGCTTTGTCGATGCGATGCGGAACGGAGATGCGCATGCGTGACTTTTACCACGAGCCGAGGTAGCCTCGGTGCGGGACTTTCGCATGGCTTTACGCCATGCTCTCAAAGGTTTGGTCTGCCGCGACCCTCGGGATCGACGCGGTACGCATCACCATCGAAGTCGACGCTGCTCAGGCGTCGAAACCGGGATTCACTCTCGTCGGTCTTCCCGATGCCGCCGTGCGTGAGGCCTATTCGCGCGTCCGCTCGGCGCTCCACAACTGCGGTTTCTGGCTTCCGCCGCGGTACATCACGGTCAACCTCTCGCCGGCCGATGTAAAGAAGGAAGGGTCGGGATTCGACCTTCCGATTGCACTCGGCATTCTCCACTCGGTAGAGCTTCTTCACGATGATCACCTCGCCGGGCGCGTTTTCGTCGGCGAGCTTTCACTCGATGGAACGGTCGCGCCGGTCCGCGGAACGCTTTCGATCTCCGCCGCCCTCTCGCGTGATACGAACATTCGCGAGCTCATCGTGCCGGCTGCCAACGCGAATGAAGCGGCGGCGGTCCGGTCGCTGCGTGTCATCGGCGCGCCGCATTTGCCCGCGCTGCTGCGGCATCTGAAAGCCGAGGCGTTGATCGTGCCGGCGACATCGCCGAATGGATCCGAGCCTGTGTTCGAAGGGGCGGATTACGGCGACGTTCGCGGACAGGCCCAGGCAAAGCGCGCGCTGGAAGTCGCGGCTGCGGGTGGTCACAACATCCTGATGATCGGGCCGCCAGGATCCGGAAAGACGATGCTGGCGAAGCGGCTGCCGTCGATCCTGCCGCGACTCTCGCTCGAAGAATCGATCGTCACGACGAAGATCCACTCTGTTGCCGGAACGTTGCCCGCGGGAAGCGGATTGCTGAGCAGACGTCCGTTTCGCTCGCCGCATCACACCATCTCGACAGCAGGTTTGGTCGGAGGAGGAACGCCGCCGCGGCCGGGCGAAGTGAGTCTCGCGCATCACGGCGTGCTTTTTCTCGATGAGCTCGCGGAGTTTCGCCGCGACACGCTCGAGGTTTTGCGCCAGCCGATGGAGGACGGCATCGTAACGATCGGCCGCGTCTCACGGACAGTGACTTTTCCATCGCGCTTCACGCTGGCCGCAGCACTCAATCCGTGTCCGTGTGGATTCTTCAACGACGGACGGCGCGATTGCGTCTGCGGTGCGATGCAGATCGCGCGCTACCTCGGAAAGATTTCCGGTCCGCTTCTCGATCGCATCGATCTGCAGGTCGAGGTCCCGGCGCTGAACGCGGAGGAGATCAGCTCGACGGCGGCAGGGGAGGCGTCGAGTTTCATTCGCGACCGTGTGGAATCGGCGCGGCAGATTCAGCGCGAGCGATTTCGTCGTTCGCAAGCCGATGCCAATGCCGAGATGAGCACGCGTCAGTTGCGCCGCTTCTGCGAGCTCGGCCCGTCATCGCGACGTCTGCTGGAGCATGCCGTCTCGCGGCTGGGATTGTCGGCGCGCGGATACGATCGCGTACTGAAGGTCGCGAGGACGATCGCCGATCTGGCTGCATCCGAGCGCATCGACAGCGGCCATATCGCCGAGGCGGTGCATTACCGTGCGCTCGATCGCGCGTACTTTCGCTCGGGATAGCTGGCACGGGCCGAGCACGCCCCATCACGGAGGTCCAAGTGAAATCGCTATTCATCGTAGTCACTGCGTTTTGGGCGACGGCAGTTTTCTCTCAGCAACTCCGCAACGACAATGTCGTTCAGCAGCGGTCGTCGGCGCCGGAGCTTTTGATTCCGGCGGCCGGGAGCACGCCGGGCGCAAACGGCACGTTCTTCAAATCGGACATCACCCTCGGAAACTTTGCGGACCACGCCCAGGCGGTCCGTATGGTCTGGTTGCCCCAGGGAGTGTCCGCCACATACTCGACGACCATCACGCTCGGCGCGCGCGCTTTCATCCGGTCCGCTGATTTCGTTCACGACTATCTCGGACAGTCCGGCCTCGGCGCGATCCTCGTGACCGGAGTGAACGGCTTTGGCCTCGACCCCGCTGCGTCGCTGTATGTGGCCTCACGGATCTGGAGCCCTCAACCTGGTACGAGCGGCACGACATCACAGAGTCTTCCGGCGATTCCGACGAGCACGATCAATACAACCGACGCCGCGCTTTTTTCCCTCGGCGGTGTTGGTGTCGGCAGCGGTTTCCGGATGAACGTCGGCTTCGTCAATCTTGATCCAGTCAACGAACAGACGTTCAATCTCGTCTTCACACAGTCCATCATCCCTTTCGTGATCCCGGTGACCGTCCCGCCGATGTCGATGCAACAGGGCACGCTCGGCAGCACAAACTTCTTCAATCCCGAGATTCTGATTACGAACGGCACTCCTGCCGCGACGCGATCGAATCTCTGGGTGGCGTACGGTTCGACCGTCGACAACGTCACCGGTGACGCGTGGTCGGAGCTGGCTGTGCCCGGCGCGCCTAACATCAATCCACCGGGGCCGATCGGTAAAGACGGATCGAAACTCCCCTAACTCACGTGAACAGTTGTACATACGCTTTATATGCACGAATTGAATTCCGGTCCGTCTATCCGAAATTCTGTCGGCATTAAGCCTACTCAGAATAATTTTTCGGATAGAATCTGTTTATCGAAGGGCCTATCCGGTGCGGTTAATTGTTGACAAAATCCCATCGGATTTTATGATCGTAAGACATACTATTGTTCGCGCAGTCGAGTGATGGGTGAGGAGTCGGAGATGGCCTTAGAGAAGTGGGAGCCGCAACCCGAATTCGGACGCTTTCCTGCCTCAGCGACAATCGTTCAGTCCCGCCTGATTCGTTTGCCATCTTCGGTGGCCTCGCTGCTGAAGTTGCGCGGCAAGACGAACGCGAATCTCTTTTACGACAAGAAGCGCAAGGTCATCGGCATCAAGCCGCTCGACCGCAAGGAAGAAGGATCGGCGAAAATCCGTCAGTCGGATAAATCGACTTCGATCCACGTTCCGAGCTTCTTTCGTTTCTATGAAATCGAGGTGCCGGGCATCAAACGATTTCATTGCTGGTACGACGAAAAGGAACGGATGGCGATGATCGATATCTCCAGACCATCGCCGCGCGGCAGGCCGGCAGGAACGTAGTCATTCAGGCGTCAGGCGTCAGGCGTCAGGTGCCAGAAGC
>JALYZI010000269.1 GCA_030948915.1 Acidobacteriota bacterium | reverse complement strand
AGGATCTCCTTCAACTCCGCGTCCGATCTGATGGCGTTCGAAACCGCCGCGCTTCTTTCGAAGAGCGAGAGGAGAAAGAAATTCTTGTCCTGCACGGGAGCGGTGAGAAGCAGCGGCGCGCGGGCCGGTGCCTTCTCGGCCGACAGGAGGGATGCTGCGAACAGAAGAGTGAAAAAAACGAGCGCGCGACGGCTCGCTTGCATCACAAGCGCCGCCCGACCGCCGGCACGATGATCCGGAGCTCGTCCATCAGGCGCGCGAACTGATCGGGATAGAGCGACTGCGGTCCGTCGCACAGCGCGTGATCGGGATCGTTGTGGACCTCGATCAAAACACCGTCCGCGCCGGCGGCCACGATCGCGCGCGCCAGCGGCATCACTTTGTCGCGGCGGCCGGTCGCGTGCGACGGATCCGCAATGATCGGCAGATGCGAGAGCTTCTCGATCACCGGGATCGCGGAGATGTCGAGTGTATTGCGCGTGTAGGTCTCGAACGTCCGGATGCCGCGCTCGCACAGGATGACGTCGTAGTTGCCGCCGTTCAGGATGTACTCGGACGCCAGCAGCCACTCCTGAATCGTCGCCGACATGCCGCGCTTCAGCAGCACGGGCTTGCGGATCTGGCCTAACGCCGACAGCAGATTGAAATTCTGCATGTTGCGCGCGCCGACCTGCAGGATGTCGACATACGGCAGCATCCCCTCGATCTGGCTGATCTCCATCACTTCCGAAACGGTCGCCATGCGATTCTCATCGGCTGCCGCGCGCAGCAGTTTCAGTCCCTCGACGCCCATTCCCTGAAACGCATAGGGCGATGTCCGCGGTTTGTACGCCCCGCCGCGCAGAACGCGCGCGCCCGATCGCGCGACGCGGGTCGCGATCTCGAAAACCTGCTGCTCGCTTTCGATCGTGCACGGCCCGGCCATGATGATGACCTCCGGCCCCCCGATCTCCACGCCGCGCACCTTCACGATTGTCTTCTCGCGATGAAACGTCCGGCTCGAAAGCTTGTACGGCTCGCTGATGCGGACGACTTCCTGCACGCCGTCGAACAGCTCGAATTCGCGTGTGTCGATCTTCGCGACGTCGCCCACGACGCCCAGGACGCTCTGCTCCGCGCCGGTGGAACGGTGGACGTCGAAGCCGCGCGTCACCAGCTCCGCCATCACGCGCTCGATGTTCGACTCTGCGGTGTGTTTTTCCATCACGATGACCATGACTTATTTCTCCGTCGCCGCCGCTTCGCGTTCCACGCGGCGCGATTCGTCGATGATGCGTTCGAACAATCGCCGCATCGACTGGCCGTCGAGCGGTCCCTCGCACGTTTTCTCGACGTGATGCAGCACGTCTTTCTCGCGCTCGGGCGCGTAAATGGGGAGGCCGAGGGTGCCCTTGATCTCGCCGATCTCGATGGCGTATTTCGCGCGCTGATTCAGCAGGCGCACGATGACTTCGTCGACGCGGTCGATGGCGTCGCGGATGCGATCTATTTCGCGTTCAGCATCGGATCGTTCCATAACAAAAAACCCCTTCCCATCATCGAGAAGAGGCGATCGATTCCGTCCGATGCGAGCGCCCCTTCTCCGCGACGGGGCGCTGATGCAGCCCCTCGCTAATTGCGATCCGCGTAGTAATAGGCGCTGCCGACCATGAGCGCGTGGAGATTACAAGAATTCGGTACACTCTGCAACGCAATCCGAAATGGCCCGAGCAGCGACACAACGATGCTCGAATCACCCGACGCGACCGGCATTCGCTGTCTGCATGTCGTGCGCGAAACCGCTGTGCCAGGAATGCGCGACGCAGTGGGACGGCATCTGGCATTGCGCAAAATGCCTGGCCGCCAAACGCGGATCGTCGAAAATCGGATCGCACTTCGGCGGCTGGATTTCGCTGCTCTTCTGTTCACTCCTTCTTCTCTACGTCAGCGCGCGGATGATGGTGTGGGCCGGAGCGCTGCTCTCGGGTCTGCTTTGATTCACGCGCCGCTCTCCACCACTTCCGTTCTCGACGAATCGACCGACATCGTGTCGATGGTCGCCTCTCCGTGGGCGGCGGTCGTGATCGCGACGTCGATTCCGTATCGATTCCTGCAGGCGCTGTTCGTCGACCGGCTGATCGAAGTCGGCGGTGAAGCCTCCCGCTACGGCACGCTCCTCGGCACGACCGCCAACCTCGCGATCGCGGCATTCGTGCTGGCGCTGTGGGGCCGGGCGGTGTTCGCGCGCGCGTGCCGCCTCGCGGCCAGCCGTGGCGAGGCTCCAGCCGGCGAAGCGTGGCGCCTTTCGCCGGTCGCGCTCGCGAGCTACATCTTCACCGGCACGATGGCGGAGCTGATCTTCTACGCGACGCTCTTCAGCGGCATCGGAACCCTGCTTGCGGCGATCGTCGGCGGCCTCGCGATCGGGACGATGGAGCTCAACGAGCGCGCAAGTGTGTCAGGCGCCGTGCGCCTGATCGCGCGTTACGGACGCGAGCTCCGCATCATGACGGCGCTGACGATGGTGTTCGCGTGCGCGATGGTCGTTGCGCTCGTCAATGTCATGGCCACTTTCAACTTCGGCATGTGGCTCTCCGATGTTTTCCTCGGCGCCGACTTGTCGCGCTGGAGCGTCCTGTTCAGCCAACACAACCGGCGATTTCTGCTGGCGACGATCGCGGGCGCGTGGATCGCGATCGAGCCGTTCTGGATCGCCGCCAATGTCGTGCTGGTGCGCAAAGCGGGCGCGGCGGAAACCGGCGAGGACCTTCGCGTGTGGTTCGAGGAAGTGCGCGAATCGTGAAACGCTTCGCGCTCATCGCGCTTCTTCTGAGCGCCAATTCGGCGAGCGCGGTCACCGTTCGCGATTACACGAGCTCGCTCGATCGCCTGCGTGCGCTCCTCACTTCGAAGCAGATCCAAAAGGCCCACATCGAAGCGACAGCATTGATGGGCAGCGAAGTCGACGGAGGATTTCACGTCGATGACACGCTCCTCCGCTCAGTGATCGAAGCGACGACACCCGACATCAAACTGATATCGCGGCTGACAGCGACGGCGGCGCAGTTGCGGGCGGCATCGTCCGGAACGCTTTCGAGCGCCGATCAGAAGCTCTTGCGCGAGCTCGAGGAACAGCAGTCGGCTGACACGTTGAAAGCCGGTGGAGAAATCTTCGCGCCGGAAGTCGCCAATGCGTCGATCTTCACGCGAATTGCCGAGGCGACCGGAAAAATCTTCGAGTGGATCGGAGAAAAACTCGGGGATTTCTTCGACTGGCTCAAGAAATTCTGGCCCGACATCCGGATGCCGAAACAGATGTCGACGCCGGGGATGCGGTGGATCGTCGGCGCAGTCGTCGCCCTGATCGCGCTCATCATCGTCATTCTTGCGTTCGAAGTGATCCGCCGCAGCAAGCGGCGGCCGGCGGACATCGCGGTCGAGAGCGTGCCGGCATCATCGTCGCGCGATGCCGACCCCATGTCGCGCCCCGCGAACGAATGGGAACGCTACGCCGCGCAGCTCGCGGCGGCCGGCCGGATCCGCGAGGCGATTCGCGCGTGGTATCACGCGGTGCTCGTGACTTTGTACGGAGCGGGCGTGCTCACATTCCGGAAAGGCCGGACGAACTGGGAGTACATCGCGTCCCTCACCCCTAACCTCCCCTGGCGTGGCGAATTCGTCCGGCTGACGCGCAGCTTCGAGCATGAGTGGTACGGATCGGCGAACAGCAATCCCGACGCGCTGTCGGAGTGCCGCGGAGTGGCGCGGCAGATTTTGAGCGCGGTGCGGCGATCGGAACCCGGCGAATGAAACGCCTGCTCGTTCTGATTGTGACAATCGTCGCGTTCTACGTCGTCGCTGTGCTGTGGATCCTTACCGACAAGCGCGCGTCGCGGCACACCTTTGATGAAAGCTCGGCCGCCAACACATCCGATCAGGGCGTGTCGCTGGCGTACGCGTATCTTCGACGGCATCGGCATGTGGAGATGCTGACGCGTCTCGTCGGCCCGGATCAGCTCGCGCAGAATGGCGTTGTCTTCCGGATCGGACGGTCGATCGAGCCGAATTTTCTGGAGGAGCAGGAAGAAGAAGAGACACAGCCGAAAAAGAAAGACACGCATCTGCATCACAAGCAGCGCACGAATCCGCTTCTGACCGCAGACGAAGCGGATTGGGTCGAGCATGGCGGCCGGATGGTTCTTGCGATGGCCGGGGCGGTCGGTCCGCTGCAGTCGCAATACGACGCCGAAGCGGTCGCGCACAAAGTCTTTCCATTCGCACCCGGCATTGAGCGGATTGCGTTGCCGGAGCGCCGCGGCATTGCGCCCTCGTCGCTGAGCGCGCGGATGGTCGCGTGGTACATCAGCGGAAAATCGGTGGTCGTCTCGCGCGAGCCGTTAGGCGCCGGCGACATCATCGTCGTGGCGGTTCCCGAGATGTTCCAGAACAAGAATCTCGGGATCGGAAATCATCTGCCCCTTCTCATCGCGCTCTCGGGAGCCGCGCGTCCGATCTACTTCGACGAGTACGTGCACGGGCTCGCGAGCGCCGACGGTCCACTCGATCTTCTCAAGGAATGGCGCCTCGGACCCTTCCTTCTCCTCCTCCTCGGCGTCGCGATTCTGAAATTGTGGCGCGGAGCGGCGCGGGTCGGCCCTCCGGAAGAAGAATTTCGCGACACGCGATCGGAAGCGGTCGACCTCGTGTCGTCGCTCGGCGCGCTGTATCAGAAGTCGATGACCGATACCGAAGCACTGGCGCTCTATCAGGAAGCGCTCACGCGAACGGTGGCGGCGCAAAGCGGATTGCGCGGCGACGCGCTGCAGAAACGCGTGGCCGAGCTGATGGGCGGACCGGCGATGCTGCATACGCGGCGCCGCATTCCGTCTGCCGACCTGCGAATTGGATTGCAACGCATCAACAACGCTTTTCGGAGGCTGAATGCAAAGCATCAAAGAAATCTCAACACGGGTCGGCGCGCTGCGGCAACAGCTCGATCGCGTGATTCTGGGACAGGATCGCGTTAAGACGCTCGCGATCACATGTCTCTTCGCCGGCGGCCACATGCTGCTGGAAGGCGTTCCGGGAACGGGAAAGACGCTTCTGTCTCTCACGCTGGCTCGCCTTCTCGGTTGTCGATTTCGCCGCATTCAGTTCACGCCCGATCTCATGCCGGCCGATCTGTTAGGCGCAAATGTTTTCAATCAGAAGTCGCAGGAATTCGTTTTTCGCGCGGGGCCGGTGTTCACCGACATCCTGCTGGCTGACGAAATCAATCGGACGCCGCCGCGAACGCAGGCGGCGCTGCTCGAATCGATGCAGGAGAATGCCGTGACGGTGGACGGAACGCGTTATGTGGTCTCGCCCGTCTTCACCGTTTTCGCGACGCAGAATCCGGTTGAGTTCGAAGGAACGTATCCGCTTCCGGAAGCGCAGCGCGATCGATTCCTCTTCAAGATCAACATTGATTTTCCTGAAGCAGCGGACGAGGTGCGCATGCTGGAGGCGTACGCCGGCGGACAACGGCTGCACGACGAGATCGTCGGATCGCTGCAGCCGGTGATCAGCGGCCAGGAGCTTCTTGCGGCGCGACGCACGATTTCATCGCAGGTGCGCGTCGAGCCGAACATCATTCGGTACATCCAGGAGCTGGTGGCCAGCACGCGCAAGGACGACGCCGTGCAGATCGGCGCCGGTCCGCGCGCGTCTTTGGCGTTGCTCGAAGGATCACGCGCCGCAGCGGCGCTCTCCGGCCGCGACTTCATCACGCCCGACGACGTGAAATCGCTCGTCCCCTCGGTCTTCGCGCATCGCGTGACGCTGAGCCCGGAGGCGGAGATGGAGGGTTTGGCGCTGGAAGACCTGCTGAGCCGGATCTTCGATCAAGTGGAAGTGCCGCGATGACGTCGTTTGCCGTTCGCCGTTCTCCGTTCGCCGAGGAAGGCCGGGGCGGACAACGGCGAACGCCAAACGGCGAACGAACATGAGACCTGGTCGATTACTGATTCGACTTTCGTTTCTCGTCGCCGCCAGCGCGGTGTTGATCGCGGTGTCGGCGCCGATGATCTGGCTCACGATCGCGCTCACGCTGGCGCTTGCCGTCGCAGCGGCCGGCGAAGCGGCGATGTTGCGCGGCGTGCGGCTCAACGTCGAGCGTGGCGAAGACGTCGCGCTGCCGCTCGACGAGCGCGAAACGATCAACGTCCGCGTCGGCGCCCGTTCGCCGCGCGCACTCCATCTCACACTGCGGCAACTCTGGCCGGATGTCATCGAGCCGCGCTCGACATCGCTCAACGCGATCTGCCGCCCCGGCGAATTCGTGTCGCTCGACATGAACGTCCGCGGAATTTCCCGAGGAACGGCGACGGCCGAGCGGGCCTGGGCGTCGGCGACGATGCACGGACTCGTCGAGCGCATCCTGCCGGCCGGCGAGCCGACCACGATCCATGTCCTGCCGAATCTGAAAGCCGTGCGACGCATGCACAAGCGGCTGAATCAATTCGCGTTGCGCTCGTTAGGCGCGCGCGCGGCGCCGCGCATCGGCAAAGGACGCGACTTCGACCGCCTCCGCGACTACGTCAACGATGACGACTACCGCGATATCGCCTGGCGCGCGTCCGCGCGACACGGAAGACTGATCATTCGCGAGTTTCGCCTCGATCGATCGCAGGAAATCCTCTTGTGCCTCGATCAGGGACATCGCATGGCGGCGCGCGTCGAGCAGATCACGCGGCTCGATCACGCCGTGAACGCAGCGGTGCTCATCAGCTACATCTGCAATCGCATGGAGGACAAAGTCGGGATCCTGTCCTTCGACACCGATGTCGACAAAGGAATTCCGACCGGGCGCGGCGCGCGGCAACTGCGCGCGATCACGGCATACGTCACGCAGATGACCGCCGAATACCGGCATACGGATTACCTCGCGCTCGCCGGAATGTTGCGGACGCGCCTCCGCCATCGCACGCTCATTCTGATTCTCACGGTGCTGCCCGAGCGCGAAGAACGTCATGATCTTTTGCGCGCCGTGAAAATGCTGGCGCCGCAACATCTGCCGCTCTTCGTCACGCTGAGCGACCGCGATCTGCGCGCCGAGGCGGAGTTCCTGCCTTCGAATCGCGAGGAGCTTTCGCGCACGCTCGTCGCGCGCGATCTCTGGCTCGGACGCTTGGAGCTCATGCGCGAGCTGCGCGCCCACGGCGCGATGGTCATCGATTCGACGGCCGAGGATTGCGGAATCGACGCAGTGAATGCGTATATCGACGTGAAAAAGCGGCAGATGCTATGAACATCGAATCGTTCATCACCGAGCGGCGTCCGGTTTGGCAACACCTCGACACGATCCTCAAGCGCGCGGAGGCCATGGGCGATGCGCTGTCTCGCGACGAGCTGCATGAGCTGGTCGAGTTGTATCGACGCACGTGCTCCGATCTGAATCGCGTCCAGTCGAACACCGCGAATCCCGAGATCCTCGGTTACCTCAATCAACTGACAGGCCGCGCATACCGATTCGTTTATCGCGCCGCGCACGAGACTCCGGTGTGGGCGACGTTCAAACATCTGATCTCGACCGAAATCCCGGCGACGTTCCGGCGCGAGCGGCTGGCAGTGGCTGCCGCTGCGTCCGCAATGGTCCTGGGCGTGCTCTTCGGAGCGGCGGCCGTCCTGATCGATCCCGCCAACGGACGGCGCCTCGTCCCGCCGATGTTCTTCACCGAACGTCCGCGCGATCGCGTGGAGCGGATTGAAAAAGGGAACGAGCGCATCGACAACGTGGAGAAGGCGCTTTTCTTCAGCGCCTCGCTCTACACGCACAACATCAAAGTCTCGATGCTGGCATTTTCGTTAGGCGCGCTGACGATCGTCGGCACCATCCTCCTCCTCTTCTACAACGGCATGATCCTCGGTGCCATCGCGACGATGTACATCCTCGACGACGTCCCGCTCTTTTTCTTCGCGTGGGTCGGACCGCACGGCGCGCTCGAGCTGCCTGCGATCATTTTCGGCGCGGCCGCCGGCCTGGTCGCCGGACGCGCGTTCCTGATGCCTGGGAATCTCTCGCGCGCGGCATCGCTGCGCCGAGTTCTGCCGTCGGTGTGGCGGATGCTGATCGGCACCGCGCTGACGCTGGTATGCGCCGGCATCATCGAAGGATCCTTCTCCCAATTCAGCTACCGCGTTTTTCCATATCCCGTGAAGATCGCGGTCGCGCTTCTTCTCTTCGCTGGACTGATGGGATATCTCTTTCTTCGCGGATTGGGGGACGAGGCCTGATGCGCGAGCTCACGATCATCACGCCCGAACACGTGAACATCAAGCTCGAGCCGGCCGGATCGGGAAGCCGTTTTCTGGCCGTGCTCATCGATTCCTTCATCACGACCGGCATGGCATCCGTGATCTACACCGTCGCGGTGAATGTCGTCCCGCGTCTGGCTGCCGCCGCGATTTTCGTAACGGTGAGCTTCCTGCTGACGTGGGGATGGCACGTCTTCTTTGAAGTGAAGAGGCATGGACGAACGATCGGCAAACGCGCGCTTGCGTTGCGCGTCGTCGATGCCCGCGGGTTGCCGGTGACGCTTTACCAGTCGATTGTGCGCAACGTAGCGCGAATCGTCGATTTCCTTCCGGCGTTCTATGGAGTCGGCGCGCTGGTGAGCATGCTGCGCAGCGATCGCCGGCGGCTCGGCGACATCCTCGCCGACACGCTCGTGATCCGCGAGTCGCAGCCTCTGGCCTATCGCGGTGAGCTCGGCGCCGAACGCCATTTCAACCCGCTGCGGACTCCGCGCGCGCTGCGCCTGATCCGCCATCGCGTCAGTCTCGAAGAACGCGAGTTTCTGCTGGCACTGTGCCTTCGCGCACCAAAGATGTCGCCGGCCGCGCGCTACGATCTGATGGAAGAGGTGGCGAAAACCTATCGCCAAAAGCTTGATATCGAAGAGGAAGCGATCAGCGGCGAGAATCTGGTGCGCGACCTGACAGCCGTCCTGTTCTCGAGACTGCGCTAAGATACCGAGCAATCACCAAAAAGTTGCCGGTTTACCAATCGAGGGAACCATGATCTGTCGCAATCACGTTGACGTTTCCGCCGGCGTTCGGCGCTGCTCACGCTGTGGAGTGACGTTCTGCCGGGACTGCCTCGTCGATATTCAGGGCAAGCCGTATTGCGCGACATGCAAAGGCGAGCAGCTGCTCGATGTCCGCTCGGGAGTCGATCACACCAATCTGCAGTTCGCGAGCATCGGACGCCGATTTGCGGCCCAGCTTCTCGACTCTCTGATCGTCTCCGTTCCGATGATCATCATCATCATGGTGATCGCCTTTTCGGCCGCGGCCGGAAAGTTTGCGACGTTGTGGTTCATCATCCCGAGCATTGTGGCAGTCGCCTACGAAGCGCTGATGCTGAAATCGCGCGGCCAGACGCTGGGAAAAATCGCGATGAAGGTGAAAGTCGTTTCGCCCGATGGCACCGAGCTCTCGGGAGGTCAGGCATGGGGCCGGGCCGTCGGCCGCGCGCTCCTCGGCTTCCTCTACATCGTCGATTACATCCCGGCCTTCGTGACGAAAGAGAAGACCACGATCCACGACATGATGGCGCGAACGCGCGTCGTCATGTGGGTATAAGCCGCGATGGCCACCACGGCCAGGAAGAAAGCGCCGTACGAAGGTCCCGAGTGTCCGCGCTGCGAAGCGCTCCTGGGCGATGAATCGCGGCGGACCGGCACGGTCATCTGTCCCAGATGCGGATCGTCATTCGAGGCGACGACATTCAATCCGCCGCAGCGGCGGATGCAGATCGTCGAAGTCGCGCAGAGCGGACCGGAAGGCGCAAACGCCTGCGCGAACCACGAACGCAACACGGCCGTCACGAGCTGCCAGCGCTGCGGCCTGTACATCTGTTCGTTGTGCGACATGAACGTCGGGTCGGGGTCGTATTGTCCGAGCTGTTTCGATCGCGTGCGGACCGAAGGCACGCTGAGCGCCGCGACCACGCGCTTCAAGGACTACGGAGCGATGGCGCGCGTCGCCGCCGTCGTCGGCTTCCTCTTCATGTTCATGTTCCTCGGCCTGCCATTCGGCGCGCTGACGATCTACTACGCGCGCAAAGGTCTCAAACAGGCGCGAGACGACGGGCGGCCGACGCTGGGCGTCCGCATCGCGATGGGCTTCGGTATTTTCGAAGCGATCGCCGGAACCGCGGCCATCGTCTTCGTGATCCTCGGCGTAATGGGGAAATTCAAATGAAGCCTGCACGGACACGACTCGGAAGCACCGCGCGCGCGTTCGGACGCGAATCGGTCTACGAGCTTCCGGACGGAATTGAAATTGAGTCGACCGAAAACTACGAAGTGTTCCGGAGACGCGTCCTGTTCGAGGACGTCCTGCTGGTCACGTATCACCGCGAAGTCGGTTTCTGGTTCATTCTGCTCAACTGTCTGGTGGGCGGGTTGTTTTTGTTCATCGGCGTCGCAATTGTCAGCGCGCAACGCAGCGGGAGCGTGTGGCCGTATCTCACCCCGTGGCTGGTGATCGCTTTCCCATTCCTGCTTGCGGCGGCGCTTCGCACAATTCTGGGCGTCGAAGTCATCTCGATTTTCGGAAGGCGCTCGAAAGCGCAGATCCGTTTCACATTCCGAAAGCGGCGCGCGAGAGAGATCTACGGCCGCGTTCTCGCACGAGTGCGTCAGGCGCAGAGGGCGCTGGAGAGCGAAGTTGCGCAGACCGTCGCGGCCGCGATGCCGGCCGTGCCGATGCCGCCGACCGAATCGCTACTTCCCTAGAATTCTACGCACGACGCCGGCCGCGCGATCCGGTGCGCCGCGCGCGTCGCCGTCGCCGATCGCGCGAACGATCGCGCTTCCGACCACAATCGCATCGCAGCGATCGCGCAGCGTCTGATAGTGCGCGTGCTCGGAAATTCCGAAGCCCACGGCCAGCGGTTTCTTCACCTTCTTGCGCACTTCGCCGAGCCGCGCCAGCAAAGCGGGATCGAGATCCTTGCGCGCGCCGGTGACGCCGGTCGTCGACACGTAATAGACGAAATCGTCGCTGGCGCGATCGACGGCCGCGATGCGCGCATTCGTCGATGTCGGCGCCAGGAGAAAAATCCCGCCGATGCGATGCGCGCGAATTGCGTTTCGGATTTCCGCCGCATCCTCGGGCGGAAGATCCGTCAGCAGCATCGCATCGATTCCCGCCAGCTCGGCATCGGCGGCAAACCTCTCGGCGCTGTAACGCAGGACAGGATTGATGTACGAAAACGCAATCAGCGGAATCTCGCTCTGCTCTCGGACGGCGCGTGCGATCGCGAAGACATCGCGCACCGTCGTCCCCTGCTTCAGCGCGCGTTGCGAGGCCGCTTGAATCACGGGACCGTCGGCGATCGGATCCGAGAATGGGATGCCGAGCTCGATCGCGTCGGCGCCGGCGCGCTCGAGCGCCTCGATGATGCGGACCGTCGTGCCGACATCCGGATCGCCACACGTGATGTATGCGATCAAGCCGCAGCGACGTTCTCTGCGGAGCCGCTTGAACATCTTTGCGACTCGGCTCATTGTTCGAGCGCGGCCACTTGCGGCACATCCTTGTCGCCGCGGCCGGAGAGATTCACGACCACCACCGACCCGCGTTTGATCGCCTCTCCGTTGCGCAGGAGCCATCCGAGCGCGTGGGCGGATTCGAGGGCCGGGATGATGCCTTCCGTTTCGCTCAGGCGACGAAACGCCTCGACGGCGAGATCGTCGCTGCAATCGTGATACTCGATGCGCCCGATCTGCTGCAGATACGCGTGCTCCGGTCCGATCGACGGATAGTCGAGGCCTGCCGAGATCGAATGCGTCTCGGCGATCTGGCCGAATTCATCCTGCAGGATCATCGATCGTGTTCCATGCAGCACGCCCAGTGCGCCGCCGCTGAATCGGGCAGCGTGCTCACCGAGTTTCGGCCCGCGCCCGCCCGCTTCGATGCCGATCAGGCGGATGGATTTGTGTTTCAGCATTTCGTAAAAGAGTCCGATGGAATTCGATCCGCCGCCGACACACGCGATCGCGACATCCGGAAGCCCGCGCGTGCGCTTGCGGATCTGCTCCAGCGCTTCGCGTCCGATGACTGACTGAAAATCGCGGACGATCATCGGAAACGGATGCGGGCCGAGGACGGAGCCGAGGATGTAGTGGGTCGTGCGGACGTTGGTGACCCAGTCGCGCAGCGCCTCGTTGATCGCGTCCTTGAGCGTGCGGGTTCCGCTGGAAACGGGAACGACTTCCGCGCCTAACAGCCGCATGCGGAAGACGTTCAGCTCCTGCCGGGCCATGTCGACTTCGCCCATGTAGATCACGCACTGGATGCCGAGGAGCGCGCAGGCGGTGGCGGTGGCGACGCCGTGTTGTCCGGCGCCGGTTTCGGCGATGATCCGCTTCTTCTTCATGCGCTTCGCGATCAGCGCCTGACCGATGGCGTTGTTGATCTTGTGCGCGCCGGTGTGATTGAGATCTTCGCGCTTCAAGAAAAGCTTGAAATCGCCGGACAGCGCTGCGAACTTCGGCGCTTCGGAGAGTGCCGTCGGCCGGCCGACGTAGTTTGCGAGAATCGATTCGAACTCGCGGCGGAATGCGCGATCGCGGCAGACCTTCTTGTAGGCGCGCTCGAATTCGTCGAGCGCGGCCATCAGCGTTTCCGGCACGAACTTGCCGCCGAATTCGCCGAAATAGCCCCGTCGATCGGGAAGCGTTTTCACTCGCGCCTCACTCGTTCCATTAATCGTTTAACTTTATCGTGATCCTTTATTCCCGGCTCCGACTCGACCCCGCTCGACAAATCGATGGCGTCGGGGCGCACGAGCGAAATCGCGGCCGCAACGTTGTCGGGCGTGATTCCGCCGGAGAGAAAAAACGGCTTCGAGCGGTCGTAAGACTTCAGCAGAGACCAGTCGAAGCGGCGGCCGGTGCCGCCGACGCGGCGCTCGTCGTAAGTGTCGAAGAGCAGCCATGCGGCGTGCGTGCAGCCGGCCGTGTCGGGGAGCTCTTCGGACACCCGCAGTGTCTTCACGACCGCGATGCCGAGGTCGCGCATGTCGTCGTCGGTTTCGTTGCCGTGCAGTTGCGCGAGATCGAATCCAACCACCGTCTGGAGCTCGCGGATGTAGTCCTTCGACGCATCGCGAAAAACGCCGACGATCTTCGGCCGCTTTTCTCTCTCCTTGAGTTTGTTGGCGATGGCGGCTGCTTTTTCCGGCTGAATGAATCGCGGCGTCGAAGGCACAAAGATGAACCCCACGAAGTCGGCCCCTTCGTCGGCGCACAGGAGCGCATCTTCCTCGCGTGTTAGGCCGCAGATCTTGATTTTCGTCATGCGATGAGCGCCCGGACTGCAGCGGCGCGGTCATTCTGCCGCAACAGCGACTCCCCCACCAGGAATGCTTTGTATCCGGCCGCGCGCAGACGTTCGACATCCTCGCGCGTCTTGATGCCGCTCTCGGCGACTTTGATCACGTCCTTCGGCATCCGTTTGGCGAGCCGTTCCGCGGTCGCGAGGTCGACATGAAAATCGCGCAGATCGCGATTGTTCACTCCGATGATGCGCGCGCCGCCGTCGATCGCGCGCTCGAGCTCGCGCTCGTTGTGAACTTCGACCAGTGCGTCGCAGCCGAAATCATCGAGGATCGCGATGGCTTCCGCAATCTTTTCGCCGTCGAGAAGCGACGCCAGAAGCAGAATCGCATTCGCCCCCGCCGCAATGCCGCAGAGAAGCTGGCGCTGATCGATGATGAAGTCTTTCATCAGCACGGGAAGGTGGGAGGCCCTCGCTGCGCGCGCGAGCCAGTCGTGCGAGCCGCGAAAGAATTCGGGCTCGGTCACGATCGAGATGGCCGACGCTCCGCCGCGCGAGTACTCGCGCGCGATCTGATCGACATCCGGATTCTCGACGATCGATCCGGCGGACGGCGATGCCGATTTGATCTCGGCGATCAGGTGAATCTTCTTCCCGACCAGCGCACGCGAGAATGCGAACGGCTGTCCCGCGCGCGGAGGCCTCGCCGGCGCGAGGTTTTTCACGCGCGCGCGCGTGCTCGCGACGACGGTCTCGAGAAAATCGTTCATTGCACTTCCCGCGAAGCCACGATGAGACTGTCGAGCTTTCGCGTCGCCTCTCCCGATTTGATCGCCTCGCGCGCCAGCGAGACGCCGTCGCGAATCGTCGGCGCGATTCCGGCCACATACAACGCCGCGCCGGCATTCGCGATGACGATGTCGCCTCGCGCGCCATCTTCGCCGGCCAGAATCGCGCGCGCGATGCGGGCGTTTTCGCGGGAATCGCCGCCGGCAATCTCCTCGATCGGATGCGTTCGCAGGCCGATCGATTCCGGCGTCACCTCGCTGACGCGGATCTGTCCGTTGCGCACTTCCGCGACACGCGTCGGGGCCGAAACGGAAATCTCGTCGAGTCCATCGCGGCTGTGCACAACCATCGCGTGCGTACTCCCCAGCGCGAGCAAAACGCTCGCGAGAAGATCGACGAGATGATCGGAGTAAACGCCGAGAACCTGCCGCCGCGCGAAGGCCGGATTGGTGAGCGGACCGAGGACGTTGAAGATCGTCCGCACGCCAAGCTCGCGCCGCACGCCCATCACCGCACCCATCGCGGGATGCAGCTTCGGCGCGAACAGAAACGAGATGCCGGTCCGGCGCAGCACTTCACTCATGCGCGGCGCATCGAGATCGATCGCGACGCCGAGCTCCGTCAGAAGATCGGCGCTGCCGCACGACGACGACACGGCGCGATTGCCATGCTTCGCGACCATTGCGCCGGCGCCGGCCGCCACAATCGCCGCCACGGTCGAGATGTTGAAAGTTCCACGCCCGTCGCCGCCGGTTCCGCAGGTGTCGACGACATCCGCGCCGTCGGTCTGCAGCGGAGTCACACGCTCGCGCATCGCCAGCGCGGCGCCGGTGATCTCGTCGGCGGTCTCGCCTTTCATGCGGAGAGCGATGAGAAACGCGCTCTTCTGCACGTCGGTCGCTTTGCCGTCCATCAGGTAGCCGAAGACGTCGAACATCTCCGTCCGCTCGAGGTTTTGGCGATCGACGATTTTCTTGATGGCAGCGGCAATCATGCGCGGGCCTCGCGAAGAAAATTCACGATGATCCGATCGCCGAATTCCGTCCCGTAAGACTCGGGATGGAACTGGATTCCGAAAACCGGCCGGCTCCTGTGCGACACCGCCATCACCGTCCGATCCTCGGTCTCGGCGTCGACGATGAAGTCGGCGGGAAGCGAATCGCGCGCGATGACGAGCGAGTGATAACGCGCCGTTCGCATCGGCATCGGGCAGCCTTCAAACAACCGTTTGTTCGCGTGTCGCACCTCTGTCACTTTGCCATGAACCGGCACCGCACCGCGAACGACGCGGCCGCCGAACGCCTCGCCGATCGCCTGATGGCCGAGGCAGACGCCGAGGAGCGGGATCGTTTTGTTTTCGCGGATGAGATCGACGATGCGTCCGGCGCGCGCGGGAGTGCCGGGGCCGGGAGAGATGACAATGGCCTGCGGCTTCTCCGCGATCAGCGCGGCCGGATCGAAAGCGTCGTTGCGGATGACGCGCACAGCGCAGCCGGCGAGGCGCTCGATTTGTTGCACAAGGTTGTAGGTGAAGGAGTCGTAGTTATCGACGACGATGATGGGCGAGCCAAAGAAGCACCGGGGAGCTCATGGAGGGTGAGATTACCACAGCACCGTCACTGCTGCGCTTTCCAGTAATCGCGAAAGGCTTTGAGGCGTGGAAGAGACTCGCGATCTTTGACACGATTCGCCGCAATCTTGCTGGCAATGATGTCGTCGGGATGTGCCACCGGAAATCCGGCGACATCGACTCGGCGCTGCCAGGCATCGGCGAACCGCTCGATCCCGTCGGGCGCAAAGACCAGATCGAGATCGAAGGGTCCATTTTTCAATTGAACGAAATCCTTCCCTCTCAGGATCTCGCTCTGCTGTTCCTGGTCGAGAGCGAAGCCCAGCTCGCGAAGCGCGGCGACCAGCGAAGCTGCATTCTCCGGATCCTTTTCCACGAACAGATCGGCGTCCTGCGTGGTGTCCGGGAAACCGAGAAGGATTGCGCCGGACTTGCCGATGAAGAGGTAGCGTACACCTCGCTCCTCGAACGCTTTCCGAATCTCCTCAGCTTGAGCGTATTCGAATTTCCCTGGCACCGCCCTATGATGCTCTTCCGTAGCCTAACCACGAAGGGAGATTCACCTCGCACCAGGCGCGGTATTCGACCATGGTATCGAATGCCCGGAATCGGGCATCGTCGAGAACAGGCTTGTAGGTTCGAATGAAGGAGTAACGGAAGCGTTGGGGAAGCGGCCGGCGCGCGTTCGCTTCGAATTCGGAGATCCATTCCGACGCCTCACTTCGGGACTGGCTCATACCCTGATCGTGACGGAGGCGCAGACGTCCGTCAAGCGCTAGCACTCACGCGACGACGAGCCTTACGGAACTCAAGGCTGGCCGCTGCGGGACACCTGACTCCCGCACGCGCGGCGCAGTTTGATGATCCCCTTGAAAAGTTCCTTGTACCAGATGTTGCCGTTGGGACCGACGACGATGTCCGACGCCCCGTCGCTCTCGCCGGCTGTCGGCCCGATGGTCATCGTGCCGTCGGGCGCGGGGAAGAGTTGACCACGGTCTGACCAGCCGGCATGGTCTGGCTCACTGCAGCGAGAACGGCGTGGTGTGGATCGTTGGATCGCCGCCAATCGTGAAGCCGAGGACGTAGTCGCCTTTTGCGAGATTGCGCGTCTTGAGAGTGAACTTGTAGGACCGCGCATTATCCTCCTCGAATTCGAACGCGGCGTCGCCTTCCGATTCCTCATCGTCATCCTTGCCGACGCGCGTCCACTGCGTGGCCGACCGCAGCCGGAATCCGTAGACCACGACCGGAATGTCTTCCGATGAGATGTTCGCTCCTCCGGCGTCCCGCACCTCAATGCGAAACATGACTTTCGACCCCATGTTTACAGGCGTCACTACTGCGCCGCCCGAGAACGCGTACGCAACACTGAGCATGGAAGCAGCGGAAGCGCGCGTCGGCGTCGCTGAGATACCGCCGAAGAGCTGACCGCTACGGCGGGTTTGTGCCGGTGGTGGATGTTGGCGGCGCGCTGGTATTCGTCGCCGGCGGCGGCGCGCTCGTATTGGTCACCGCCGGCGGAGCCGCCGTCGTGGTAGTTGCGGGCGGCGGCTGCGGTTGCGGCTGCGGTTGAGGCTGCGGTTGAGCGATCGGAACGCTCGCCGGCGGCGGCGCAACAGCGGTCTCCGTCGGCACCGGCATCATTCCGGTCGTGTCGAGCGCAATCGGATTTCCAAACTGATCCACCGGTTGCAGCGGCGGCGCCTGCGGACTATGCAGCGGACAAGGATTCCCGGGCTGCGTGTTGTCCTTGAACGCCTCGTTGATCACGACGTTCTTTGGGCACAACGGCGTGCCGAGTCCGCCACTGGTCTCATCGACTTGCGCGAACGCGATTCCCTGGGGCGAGGGGAAGTCGATGTTAGGCTGCCCCGCAGTCTGCGATTGCATGAATCGCGTCCAGATCGGGACGGCTCCCTCGCCGCCTGACAATCCGATCGGCGAGTTGTCATCGAATCCGATCCACGTCAGCGTCAGCGTGCGCGGAGTGAATCCGATGAACCATGCGTCGCGCTTGTCGTTCGTCGTTCCGGTTTTTCCCGCTGCGATCAGGTGAAACCCCAGCGCTCGCGCGCCGGCAGCAGTTCCGCGATCGAGCACGCCCTTCATCATGTCGGTGAGGATGTACATGTCGCGCGCGGGAAAGACGCCGACCGGCTGCACGGCGTCGCCGGCCGAGACGACGTGGCCGCGATCGTCGGTCACGAATCGAATCGTGCGCAGCGGAAGACGCGAGCCGATGCGCGCAATCGTCGAGTAGGCATCCGCCATTTCGATCGGCGGAACACCGACCGCGCCGAGAAGCATGGCCGGGTTGTCGGCGATTTCGGTCTGCACGCCGAGCGTGTGCATGGCGCGGATCACGGCCGGAATTCCGGACGCCAGCCCGATGCGCACCGACGCCGAATTCATCGACTGCTCGAGCGCTTCCCGCACCGTGACGGTGCCGTGATAGTGCTCTTCGTAATTGCGCGGCGACCAGTCGGCAGAAAATTTCCGCTTCAGAATGAACCGCGTGTCACTCACCAGCGTCGCCTCGGTGATGTTCTGCTGTGAAAGGCTGGGCTCGAGCGCCGTGGCATAGACGAATGGCTTCACCAGCGATCCGATTTGCCGCTTGGCGTTGGTCGCGCGATTGAACTGACTGAAATCGTAATTGCGCCCGCCGATCAGCGCGCGAATCTCGCCCGCCGGAACGTCGACCATGATGATCGCGCCCTGCAGAGGATTTTCCCGGCGGCGCAGAAAGCGGCTGCTCTTCTCGAGCGATTGCAAGCCGGCTTCGAGGATTCTCGATGCCGCGTCCTGGGCATTCAAATCGATCGCGGTGTAAATCTGCAGTCCGTGCCCTTTGACATCCTTCACGCCGTAGTCGCGCGCCATCTCCTGCAACACGCGATCGACGTAGAACGGAATCGACGCCAGCCCGCTCTTCTGCCGGAACGGTTTCGAAGGCAGCGGCGTGGCGATCGCTTTCTCGTACGTTGCGCGATCGATTTTCTTGTTCCCCAACATCAGCCTGAGGACGGTGTTGCGGCGCTGCATTGCGAGATCTGGCCGCACGAACGGCGAGTAGTTGTTCGGACTCTTGATGATCCCGGCCAGCAGAGCCGCCTCCGGGATGTTGATCTCCGAGACAGGCTTGCCGAAGTAGTAGTGCGACGCTTCGCCGACGCCGATGATCGAGATCGATCGATTGCGTCCGAGGTAGATGTCGTTGAGGTAGGCCTCGAGGATTTCGCGCTTGCTGTATTTCGCGTCGAGGATGACCGCCATGAATGCCTCGACGAGTTTTCGCTTCATCGTGCGTTCGGGCGTGAGGTAGTAATTCTTCACGAGCTGCTGCGTCAGCGTCGACGCGCCCTCCGACACACCACCCGCGCGAAGATTGCGAAATCCCGCACGCAGAATGCCGAACGGATCCACCCCCGGGTGGTGCCAGAACCGCACATCCTCCGTCACGACGACGGCGTCCTGCAGGTGCTGCGGGATCTGCGTCAGCGTCGCGGGGCGGCGATTCTCGAGCTGATCGCTGAGGATCGACGTGAGGAGCTCCGGCTCGAGCGCAACCTTATCGAGCGCGTGACCATCTTTGAGCGACGAGATCGCGCCGATTGCGTTGTGATCGAACGTGACGCGAACCGGCTGCGCGTCGTACGTGCCGCTGGGGTGCGTGAACTCGCGCGTGTAGAGATAAACGTCGCCGCGCCTGGCGGTGTAATCACCGCTCTGCGCGACGGATTCGACATGACGGTAGCCGAGGCGATCGAGCTTCTCGAGAAGATCGTCGGGCGAGATGACGACACCCGAATGCAGCAGCGTGTAGTCGGCATAAACGCGGGTGGGAAGCGAGAGGCGCCGGATCTCGAACTTGCCGACGGATTCCTTGTAGACATACAGCGAGAGAAGCGCGATCACCACAAGGATCGCGACGACTACGATCGAAATCGTCTGAAAGACAATCCGCCGGGACGGCCGCATTCACTGGGCGACGATTGCAAGGTTGCGTCCAGTTCGCTTGTCGCGCCGGTAGGAGTGAAAGAGAGGTTGCGCGGTCTCGGGGTTGCGAGGTCTCGTGGTCGCTGACTCCGAGACTTCGCGACCCCGCAACGCCGAGACCCCAGTGCCACACCGAGTGCACAGTCCTGTATCGATGATGTTTTGGATGTCGTGCTCTCGAAGCACCGCCGTCGTGTACGCAGTAATGTCGACGTGCGGCTTCGGGCCGCGAGCGCGGTCGACGAACTGCGCGTCGAACTGCGCCGCGACCTCCTCCCCGACCTCGAAACAGCAGACTCGAATCGTCGGTCCGAGGTAGGCCACCAAGGACGCGGTCGCATCGAAGCGCATCGCCTGCAGCGTTTTCGCGGTGATGCTCTGCACCGTCCCACGCCATCCCGAGTGGATGTTCGCGATCACGAAGTTCTTTGGATCGATGATCGACACCGGCAGACAATCGGCGACTTTGATGATCAGCGCGCTGTTCTTGTCGCCGGACCACAGAGCATCGCATTCCGATTCGTTGACAGGTGCCCGGCAGACGGCCGCGCCATGCACCTGATGACAGCTCGATAGCGTCGCCGGCCGGACGAAGTCGCGAATCCGGTCGTCGATCCTGCCGTCGAAGTCGATCGTCGTGTAGAAGACTTGGAATCCGCGCGGCACGTCGGGCGGGACGACGACGCGGCCGATCGCAGTATGCTCTATCGATGATTCGACGGCTGGCGTTTGCATCGACGTTCCTTTTTCTGTGCGCGTGCGCGACGACATCGCGACCAACATACGACATCGTCATCCGCAACGGAACGATTTACGACGGAAGCGGAGGCGACGCCATCCGCGGCGACGTTGCGATCCGCGGCGACCGAATCGCTGCGGTCGGCCGTGTGGACGGCGCGGGAAAGATGGAAATCGACGCGCACGGCCTCGCGGTCGCGCCGGGATTCATCAACATCATGAGCCAGGCGCAGGAGAGCCTCATCGCTGACGGGCGCGGGATGTCGGACGTCAAGCAGGGCGTGACGACGGAAATCTTCGGCGAAGGTGAGTCGATGGGACCGCTGTCGCCCGCGATGAAAGAGGAAATCAAGGCGTACCAGACCGACGTCAAATACGACGTCGCCTGGACGACCCTCGGCGAATATCTCCAATGGCTGACCGGGCGCGGAGTCTCGCCGAACGTCGGCTCGTTCATCGGCGCCGCAACGCCCCGCGTGAACGTGTTAGGCCGCGCGAATCGTGCGCCCACAGCGGGAGAGCTCGTGCAGATGCGCGCGCTCGTGCGTCAGGCAATGCAGGAAGGGGCGTTCGGCGTCGCGTCGGCGCTCATCTACGCACCCGGCGCGTACGCGAAGACTGACGAAATGATCGCGCTGTCGAAGGAAGCCGCGCCCTACGGCGGAATGTACATCTCGCACATGCGCAGCGAAGGGAATCGTCTCGTGGAAGCGGTCGATGAGTTGATCACGATCGCGCGCGAGGCCGGAGTGCATGCCGAGATCTATCACCTCAAAGCTGCCGGCCAGCAGAACTGGCCGAAGATGGATGACGTCATCCGGCGCGTCGAGGCGGCGCGCGCAAACGGATTGCGCATCAGCGCCGACATGTACACCTACACCGCCGGCGCGACGGGCCTGGATGCCGCGATGCCGACGTGGGTGCAGGAGGGCGGTCTCGAAGAATGGCGCAAACGGCTGCAGGATCCGGCGACGCGCGCGCGCGTCATCCAGGAAATGCGAACGCCGAGCGACGCGTGGGAAAACCTGATGATGCTGGCCGGCTCACCCGATCGCGTCCTGCTGGTGGGTTTTCGCAGCGACAAGCTGAAACCGCTCACCGGAAAAACGCTCGCCGAAGTCGCGCAAATGCGCGGAGTCTCGCCCGAAGATGCCGCGATCGATCTGGTGATCGAAGACGACAGCCGCATCGAGACGATTTACTTCGTGATCTCGGAGGACAACATCCGGAAGCAGATCCGGCAGCCGTGGGTGACGTTCGGCTCCGACGCCGGTGCGCCCGCGCCGGAAGGCGTTTTTCTCAAATCGCACACGCATCCGCGCGCGTACGGAAACTTCGCGAATCTGCTCGGCAAGTACGTACGCGAGGAACACGTGATCACATTGGCGGAAGCCATCCGCCGCATGACCTCCTACGCCGCCACCGACCTCGGCCTCCCGCAGCGTGGTGCATTGAAATCGGGATACTTCGCGGACGTGGTGGTCTTCGACCCCGCGACGATCGGCGCGAAAGCGACGTACGCGAGTCCGCATCAGTACGCGGCCGGCGTCGCGGACGTGTTCATCAATGGAGTGCAGGTGCTGAAGGGCGGCGAACACACCGGCGCGACGCCCGGGCGGGTGGTGCGGAGGGAACGGCCATAGCGATATGCTGACATATATGCTAGCATATGTGTCATGAAGCGGACTACGATCTACCTGGAACCCGATGACGAAGTTCTTCTCAAACTGGAGGCGATGCGGAGCGGCAGACCGGCTGCGGAGCTCATCCGCGAAGCGATTCGCGCCTACCTTCAGGAGCGGCCCGGCAAGCTTCCTCCGGGGGGCGGCGCGTTTCGTAGCGGGAAGAAAACGACCGCTGAGCGCGCAGAAGAGATTTTGCGGACTTCGCGATTTGGCGAGGACTAGTGCCGATACTGCTCGATACCGGAATCCTCTACGCTTACTACGATCGCGATGATTCCTGGCACAAACGCGCGAGAACCCTTTTTGAAAAAGAGCACGGCGCGCTCATCGTACCTGCGCCCGTCATCCCGGAAGTCGATCACCTGCTCGGCCGCCGGCTCGGAACCCCCGCGCAACTCGCGCTCTACCAGGGGCTGGGCCGCGGTCACTACTTTGTCGCCGACTTGCCGAAGGAAAAATATCAACGCGTCGAGGAACTGAATCGCCAGTTCGCAAATCTCTCGCTCGGCTTCGTCGATGCCGCCATCGTCGCGATCAGCGAATTCCTCGGCCTGAACCGAATCGCGACCACGGATCGACGCGACTTCGGGCCGCTGGCTTCCGCGCTCGAGCTGGAACTGCTGCCTTGATCCGTTACGCCGCGACGATCTTCTGCGCCGACTCGTTCCACCGCCACATTTTCTCGTGCGTCAGGTGCGCGCCGCCCAGCCACAGATCGGCATTGTTCAGCGCGATGAAATCGGCCTTGCCGTCCAACACATCCTGGCCGGCGGGCGTCAGCGCGTAGCGCGGCTTCGGCGGATTTCCCTGTGCTTCGCTGATGGTGATCATCGGCACGGCGCATGTTGCGAGGCGGCGCAGATGCCGCAGAAATTCTCCGTCGCCGAATCCGAGCAGCGGCGGCGAGGGATCGAAGCGCGCGAACAGCGAGGTGAAATCGGTCGCGCCGGCCACGATGCCCCCCATCGATCGCCTCTCGACTTCACCCAGCCCATTGCGCGTCGAGGGGAATCGCGAGGCGTGGAGGCGAAGGCCTTCGGCCAGAAACGGGAAGTCGCGCTGCGGATCTCCGACGAATCGATTCAACTCGGTCGGATCTTCCGCGCTGTACGCGGTCCAGGCCTGAGTCGCAAGGAATATCATCGGATGGGGCACGTCGGTTCTGGTGTTGAAGACGTTCCAAAGCTCGTGCGCGTCGGCGTTGCCGAGCGGCTTGGGCGACCAGACGAGTTTCAAATGCCGGCACTTTGCGAGGCGGCCGAGGAGATAGGTGAGGTGGACGAGGCAGAAGAGGTCGTGCTCGAACCACAGCACGACTTCGTCCTCGTGGCGCGCGCCGTCGATCGCGTGCTCCTGCTCGAGAAGCTCGTTGCGCACTTTCAGCAGTTTCTCGTCGAAGCTGTCGGCGAGAAAGCGCGCACGCTGCTCGAGAAAATCAAGGTGGGGCAGCGATCCCTGCACCGGGCCGGCGATCATCGCCTCTCGAAAGGGAAGATGCCGGCCCGGAAGATTCGCGCGGCGGGCGCTGGTCGCGACGCTGTCGCCGTTATGGATGTGGAGCATGCGCGCGGATCATAGTCACTCCGCGCGCACAGCGATATCTCCAGAAGCGTTGTCGATCGCTTCCATGAACGACAGAACCTTGCCGGAGCCATCGATGACATCGATGTCGACCTGCATGTTGCGCAGATCGCCGAAAGAATCGCGCTGCGGTCCGATGATCGACCGCGCGAGATCCGCGATCGTGAGCATCGCATTCGGGCTCATCGCGAACTCCCGCGACGAAACAGCCTGCGAGCTGACCAACGCGCCGGCGACGAACGTGTATCGCAGTGTGACGCGAACGGTCGCGCTTTGGCCCGCCGTCTCGATCAGCATCAGAGTCGATCGGTAAGTTGCCGGTGTGGCCACCGCGACTGTCTTCGCTGAAGAGTCATCGACGCCGGTGAAGCGCTTGCTTTGTCCGCTGTCGATGGCCGCCGATGTCGGAACAGCCGGCAGGCTGCTGCCGAGTGTTGTCCCGCCGACGGAGGTCGTCACTCGGCCGGCGGCGCTCACCGATCCCGCCGTGTTGATGCGAACAAAGCCGTTGGTGGAGCTGATCGTCGTCCGTAAAGTCGACATCGGGCTGACCGTCGAGGCCAGCGGCATGACCGGGCTGTTGAGGCGAACCGCATGGCGGCGATTCCCGGAGTTGATGTCGATCGAAACGGAAACCGCGCTGTTCGACGGATTCATCACATAGAGGTCAGTCTGTGACGTGGTCGACGGTTGCACCAGCGGCACGATCAGCGCGCCCGAGGCGCTGCCGAACTGCCGGGTGGGATCGACGAGCGCCCACCCGTCGCCGCTGCCGTCGGCAGTCACCAGCGCGTAGCCGGCGAATCGCGCCGAGCTCGTACTGTCATTTGTGATGATCACTGAACGTGCGCCGGCCGGAGTGTCGCTGATCGCGGCCGTGAAAGCCGCGACCGATCCGCTGTCGGTCCCGACCACGCCACCATTGCCATCGCGGTATTCGAAAGCGACATGCCCCGCGTTGCCGGAGACCTCCTGCACCCAGACCGAAGTGCCGATTGCGTCTCCGGAGGTCATGCTGTTTTCAACCCCGGCAAGAACCAGCCGCTCTCCCGGCCCGATGCTGCGATCCGACCGCAGAATCGGCAGTGCGGTGATCGAGGCCAGCGCCGGGTTCGCGACGTTCGTCGAGACGGCGGCGCTCAGCGCAACGGTCGCATTCTGACTGCTGCGCACTTGCAGCGAGCCACCTAGTCCGGTGATGCCGAAAACATTCTTAATGACGGCCGGGAACGCGACGCCAACATTCGATGCAAGCGCCGGCACGGTTCCCACCTGTGTCGGATTGCCTCCGGCGGTCAGGAACATCTTCATGTCGGGAACGCTGTTGCGACTCGACATCGAGAGATCGCCGTTGAAGCGGTTCGCAGTTCGAAGTCCGTCGATGAAGAGCGCGACCTCGCCGCTTTGCAGCGGAGGAGCGGATCCGGGGGCGACGCCGGGCTTCACCACGTCGACAATGGTCACCGAAACGGTCCCGGTTGGCGTGCCGCTCAGCGCGGTCTTGCCGGAGCCACTGTTCAGAAAGACGAGCGAGATTTTTCCAGCCAGGCCGCCGACTAGCGACGCTGAATCGGGCCGCTTCGATCGATCGATGGTGAAGCTGATCTGCGTCGTCTGTCCCGGCGCGATCGTAATCAAACCCGTTTGCGGAATGATCCACGGAACGTCGGAGACCGCGATGCCCTGCAGCGTGCCGGTGCCGTTGTTCTTGAACGAGACTGACCCGCTCGGGTTCTGTCCCGCCGGAAGCGCAACGTCATTGCGCGGTACGGTCGCTTGCGGAAGCACCGGCGCAGTGGGCGGCGCTGCGACGAGCAAGTGGACAGGAACTGTTGGGCCGCCGGAGACACTGATCGTCCCGTCATACGTCCCCGCCTGCTGCGTGTTCGCGGTGATCGTGACGACCTGGTTGCCTCCGGCCGGGATCGTGAACGAGCTCGGCGAGATCGTAAAGAAGTTGCCGCTCGGCGTCAGCGTGACGGAAGCCGCCGCCGTTCCAACGTTCGAGAGAGTGAAGCTGTCGGTGGCGCCGGATGTGCCGGTCGCCTCAACCATACCGGCCGGCAGCGTTCCGACGACTACGCGCGGGCCCGCGCCGGCAACTGTGACGGTCGCCGTCGCCCGCACAGTGCCGTTCGGGCCCGTGGCCGTCAGCGTGTAAACGGTGGTTTGTTTCGGAGCAACGATGACGCTGCCAGACGCGTTCTGGGAGCCGACTCCGTTATCGATCGACACGGACGTTGCGTTGAGCGTTGTCCACGAAAGCGTCGACGAATCCCCAGTGGCGATCGTGCCGGGAGTTGCGACGAAACTGCTGATGATGGCGGGCGCGCCGGTCGATGTCTTCGAGCCGTTGAACGTCAACTGTTCTCCCCCGTCGGCTCGCGACATCGTGCCGGTGAGGTTGTTGCCGCTGAAGACGACCGTCCATGTGATGTCGACCCCGCGTTCGTTCCTTTCGTGCGCGATGAAAGTGTTTCCATTCAAAATGCCTAAGATCGTCCCGCTCTTGTCGCGCGTGACGAGCGTGCAGTTGCCGCGGCCGTCATCGTCGTACTCCTTGGTGGCGGAGATCGACAACGACAGCAGCGCGGAGCTGCCGACCTGAGAGACGCCGGTCGTCGCGGGTCCCGATGACGAAGCGGAGCCGCTCAGATTCACGCAGCCAGGATGTGCGGGATCGTTGCTGCGCGCCTGGACAGTGCGATCGTAAGATCCGTTGTAGGACCCGGCGAGGTGCGAGTCCGGTGGCATCGAGCTGATCAGCGAGAGTGTGAACGACCCTGAAGTCGTCGGCATAGCCGGGAACGCAAGGCTCAATGATGTCGCGCTGACCGAGCCACTCAGGGGAATCGAGCCACCATCAGGGCTGGTGAAAAAGCCCGAAAAAGAGCCACCCGCCACCGATCCGCTCACGAACACGGTGACTGTTTCGGGTTGTTGCGGCGCGCAAGTGGTCCCGTTGGTGAAGACCGCGTTATTGACCGTTATCGACCCGGTGACACTCGATCCGTTCTGACTGAAAGCGGCGTCGGCATTGCCATTGGAGGTAAATGTCTGGCCGTTGTCGCAGTGATCGGTGATGCTGAATTGCCCGCTCCACGTGCCGGTGATGTTCACCTGGGCAGACGCGATGCTGGTGACAAAAAGAGCCGACAGCAAAGCTAACGCGTGCCGCATGGTGGCCTCCTGTTGACCGATCCCGCTGAATTTGTGAGGGCCGAATTCTAACTCATGGCCGCCACCGCAGCGAGATCCATCCTTTCGTACCGCGCATTCCGCTCACGCGCGCGGCGCCGGCGGTGAGATCGAGTGCCGGCACCTGCAGTAATGGCATCGGCGGCGTGTGCGTCGTGAACTGCAGGCCGCGAACGTTGAGGCTCGCGCTGTGGCGTTGCCAGAACGCGGTGAGTCCCGACATCGTCAACTCCGCCCGTGCGCCGCGATAGTTTTCGATGCGCGTGAAGCCGCGCGGCAATGCGGGATCGAGGACGCGCTCGACGAGAAACGCGTCCGGCGTGATCGATGACGCGACGCCGCCGATTGTCATCCGGTGGGCCGCTTCGCCCGACACCGCCAGCCGCAATCCACCGACTCGCGCGCCGAGACGGATGCTCGCGCGTGCGTGACTGGCGGAATCGGCGGCAATGCGCAGAGTCGCCCCGTCATTTTTTCGACGCAGACCGAATGACGAATCGACGAACGCCCGTGGCGAGCCGCCGCTCAGTCCACCCGCCTCGATATTGAGGAGCGTGAGCGGACCGCGGATGTCGTAATTTCCGCGCAGCTCGAGTCCATGGCGGATCGCATGCGCGGTCACCGCCACCGGCCACCCCCGCCACGCCACCGCAAGCGCGGCCCCCTCGGATGACGCGATGGCGAGCGCATCGAGGCGGCCGACGACATCGCCCATCCGAACGCCCATTTCGTCGTTGCGTTCGTACGCGGTCCACGATCCGCCGAAGACGCTCGCGAATTCCTGATGTCCGAATCCGTATTCGCGCGCCGGTGCGAGCGATTCCGCCTGGAACGTCGTCCCCGCTTTTCGCGGCGGTGGCGCAACGCGCGGAGGGGCAGTTTTCACTTCGCCGAGGTGCCGAACGACGAAGCCGTCGCGCTCGAGCGACATGAAGTAGAGCGAGCCGTCGGGCGCCGGCGCAGGTTGCATCGCGCCGCCGGTCGTTCGCGTCACCAGCGTTCGCTCGCCATCGATTCGCGCAATGTCGATGAAACCGCCCGAAGCCACCGCCGCGTAAAGCCTCTCCCCGCTCCATTCGGGCGAGAACGCGCCATTGGCAGCGCCGACGTGCCAGCCGGTGCGGTCGTGCTCCGCCCATGCGAGCCGTCCGTCGGCCGCTGCTCGCGGATGCGAATAGAGCGTCGTGAGCGATGGTGGATTATGTGCTGTTATAGTGCCATCATATATATCTATGATTACAAGCTGCGATAAGCCATTGCGATTCCGGACGGCAATCGCGTGCTTGCCGTCGGGGAGCGGATCGGCATAGTCGACGTCGGCCAGATACGTCACGCGCCGGTGCGTCCCGGATTCCGGCGTCCAGAGAAAAAGATCGTGATGGAGGAAGCCTTCGCGATCGGGCTGCTTGTGCGTGTACAGGATCGATTTGCCGTCGCGCGTCCATCGCGGAGACTCGATGTCGCCGCCGTCGCGTGGAGTCAGCGAGTGCAAGGGCTTGCGCGGCACCGGCCTGGTCCGGACGGGCGCGACATCCTCGGGATCGCGCTGCAGGATCTTCTCGATCCGCTTCTTGTATTTTTCCTCCTCCGCGTTCGGGCCGGTCGAATAGATCGCGAGCTTCGCTTCACCGCGCGCGTTGCGCTGCACGATCGCGAGCCGGCTTCCGTCGGGCGAGACGGCCGGATCTCCGCTGCCGCGCGACGTCTCGAGCCACAGGTCCCCTTCTCGCGCAAACGACTCTTCCGCGCGCGACACCGCCATCGCGCGTTCGGTCAGCTCGGCGGTGAATTTTCCGTACAGCCGCTCCGGCGACTCGCCGAACACGCCTTCGAAGGATTGCTCGAAGCTGCGCCGCTGACGTGCCGTCATGCGCGCCCACAACTTTCGCATCGAATCTTCCCCGCTGCGCTGTTCGAGCCATTCCAGAAATGCGGAGCCGCCGAGGTAGGCCATCGACATGCCGGCGAAGCTGCGATCGGAATTGAGCTCCGCGTAGGTCGGAAGGCGCCCGCTGATCGCCCATTTCCGCAGAATCGCGGCGCGAATCGAGCTGTTAGGCCGTCCCCATCCCGTGATCCGTCCCTCTTCGACGGTTGCGTAACCCTCGAGCACCCATCGCGGAGCCGACAGCGTGATCGGATTCAGTGCGAGAAAACGTGCGAGGAAACGCTGCATCGGATTCCGCGATGGACGCAACAGGTGAACGAGATGCGTCATCTCGTGCGTGGTCAGTAGATCGATCCAGTCATTGAACTCGCCGATCTGATTCTCCGGCTCCGGCGGATCGGTGTACAGGACGATCCGCGGGTGACCGAGCAGTGGCAGAGTGGCGCCATTGGCAGCGGCGATCGGATTCATCACCACAATGTCGGTGATCTCCGGCGGCGCGAATCCGACTTCGCGGACGACGGCGTCGCGCACGGATTCGATGTGCGACGCCATCTCCATCGACCAGGCCGCGTACTCCGCGGGATAGTGGATGCGAAAGTGGGGCGTGCGGATGGTTTGCCAATCGGCGCTCGGCCCCTGTGCGAGAGCCGTGGCGCACGCTAGAATCGCGCCGATGAAAAAGCTCGCAGCACTCCTCGCCTTCTTTCCGTTCATCGCACTCGCTCAGCCGCACATCATGCTCGTCATGCACGGCGGTGCGGGCACCATCACCCGCGCGAGCATGACGCCCGACGTGGAGAAACAATATCGCGAGAAGCTCGAAGAAGCGCTGCGCGCCGGCCACGCGATCCTCGCCAAAGGCGGCACGAGCCTCGATGCCGTCGAGGCAAGCATCCGCATCCTCGAAGATTCGCCACTTTTCAACGCTGGAAAGGGCGCAGTCTTCACGCACGAAGGACGCAACGAGCTCGATGCAGCGATCATGGATGGCAAGAACAAGCGCGCCGGCTCCGTGGCGGGCGTGACCGTCGTCAAGAATCCGATCTCGGCAGCACGCGCGGTCATGGAGAAGTCGCCGCACGTGATGATGGCAGGCCACGGCGCCGATCTCTTCGCGACGCAGGTCGGACTGGAGGTCGTCGATCCGTCATATTTCTGGACCGAGCGGCGATGGAAAGAGCTGCAGCGTGAGTTGCAGAACGAACAACCCGCGGCATCGCACAAGGGAACCGTCGGCGCGGTGGCGCTCGATCAGGCCGGCAATCTCGCGGCCGGGACGTCGACCGGCGGAACGACGAACAAGAAATACGGCCGCATCGGCGACTCACCGATCATCGGCGCGGGAACGTATGCCGAGAATGAATCGGTCGCCGTCTCGTGCACCGGCGTCGGCGAGTACTTCATCCGCTGGACCGCCGCGCACGACATCGCGGCGCTCTACAAGTACAAAGGGATGAGCGTCGAAGCTGCCGGCAACGCAGTAATCAATCAAAAGCTGAAGGACGCCAACGGCGAAGGCGGCGCGATCGTCCTCGACGCGAAAGGAAACTTCGCGATGCCGTTCAATTCCGAGGGGATGTATCGCGGGTGGGTCGGGGCGGATGGAGTGCCGCACGTGCTGATTTACAAATGAAGCAGGCGTCAGGCGTCGGGCGTCGGGCGTCGGGCGTCAGGAGATCCCGCGTTCGACACCTGACGCCTGACG
>JALYZI010000244.1 GCA_030948915.1 Acidobacteriota bacterium | reverse complement strand
CAGTTGAGCGCTTTCGCGATCTGGATCGCGGCTCGACGAAGCGCGTCGGCAGCGGGACCGTGCAGGATGATCGCGTGATGCAGCTCGCCGCGCCTGGCGGTTTCGGCGAGAAGCGCGGCTGCGTCGTTCATTGGAGTACCTGCGGCGCGCGCTCGCGCAGAACCGCGATTGTTTTCTGGAAGACGTCGTCGGGAGTGCCGGCGGCGTCGATCACCGCGTAGCGATTAGGCTCGGCGGCCGCCAGCGTCAGATATCCCTCCCGAACCCGCCGAAAGAATCGGATGTCTTCCGTTTCGAAACGGCCTTCGTCGACCGGTGCGACGGCGTTGCGCGATCGCGCGCGGGCCAGTCCAGTTTCTTCGGGCAGATCGAAGATCAACGTCAGATCGGGATGCAGTGAGTCGGTCGCCCATTCATTCAACCATCGCAATCGATCGAGATCGAGAAGACGGCCGAAGCCCTGATACGCGAGCGTCGCGTCGGTGAAGCGATCACAGAGGACGACGCGGCCAGCGTTCAGGGCGGGACGGATGATTTCCATGACGTGCTGCCTGCGCGACGCTGCGAACAGCAACACTTCGGCGACCGGCTCGATCGTGTTGGCGGTATCGAGAAGAATCGCGCGGATGCGATCGGCGGTCGGCGTCCCGCCCGGCTCCTTCGTCACCAGGGCGTTCGGAATCCGCTCCGCAAGCTTGCCGACCTGCGTCGATTTTCCGGATCCTTCGATGCCTTCGAGGGTGATGAACATGGTCTCGTGGTCTCGTGGTTACGCAGTCGCGCGGTTTCTTACTGCGAGACCTCGATACTTCGCAACCCATCCCGCAACCCCATTAAGTAGTGTTCGCGCATCAGCTTCTCGAAAACATGATTGCTCGCGAGAAAACGAAATCGCTCACCCAGGCGCGCGCGGCGCCGCAGTCGCGCGAGCTGCCGCTCATCGGCCAGGCGGCGCGAATCGAGCTCATGGACGCCGAGAAAATGTCCGAGCTCGGGATGCTTGCGATAAAAAATCGCACCCGATTTTCCGACTGTGTACTGGCGCCTCGCGAACGAATCGACATTCATCTGGTGATAGTGCCTCGTGATTGCCCCGGCGTTGTATTGGATCTTCAGTCCGCGCCGCTCGAGACGATACGCCAGCTCGATGTCCTCCCATGCCGCCGAGGGGAAAGTGGTGTCGAAAGGATTGTCGGCGAGGAGCTGACGATCGATGGAGATGTTCGAGGTGTAGAAGAAATTGAACGGCACGACCCCGCCGTCTTCGATCAGTCGATACCCGAATTGCAATCCATAGTCGTTGATGTAGTCCATGAACGCAGTCACGCGCGCATCCGCCGGCCAGCCGGTGTACCCGAGACACGCGACCAGCGGATCATCTCCCGATTCGGAATGCGTCCGCGCGTGCTCCGCGAGAAAGCGTGGCTCGGGGACGGTGTCGTCGCCGATGAAAACGACGCAGCGTCCAGTCGCGAGCGATACGCCGAGGTTGCGCGCATGACCGGGACCGGAATTCGGCTGCGATCGAAACGTGATTCCCGCTCGCTGCGAGAGGATGCGGTCGGTGTCGTCAGTCGATCCGTCGTTGATGACGATGATCTCGAACTGCGGTGCGTTTTCCTGGCGCTCGAGCGCATCGATCACGCGCTGCAACATCGTGATCCGGTTGTGCGTTGGGATGACGACCGAGTACTTCACTACACCCGGGCCAGCGATGCAGCGATCGACTTGAAGACTCCCAGGCCATCCGCGTTGCCCAGCAGCGCCTCGGAACAGCGCTCCGGATGCGGCATCATGCCGAGGACGTTGCGCTCGCGATTGCAGATGCCGGCGATGCTGCGCGCCGATCCGTTCGGATTCGCTTCGGATGTCAGCCGCCCCTCGCTGTCGCAGTAGCGGAAGACGACTTGGCGGTTCCGCTCGAGGTCGTCGAGCATCGCGTCGTCGGCGAAATAATTTCCTTCGCCGTGCGCGATCGGCATCCGCAGCACCTGCCCCGCCGTCAGCTCGGACGTGAAGGGCGTGTCCGTCTCTTCCGTTCGCAGCTGGACGTCGCGGCTCGCAAAGCGGAGATGTGCGTTTCGCATGAGCGCTCCGGGGAGAAGTCCGACTTCGGTGAGGACCTGAAATCCGTTGCAGATGCCGAAAACGAGTCCGCCACTCGCAGCGTGGCGGCGGATCGGCTCCATGATCGGAGCGAACTTCGCGAGTGCCCCGGCGCGGAGATAGTCGCCGTACGCAAAACCGCCGGGGATGATCACGCAGTCGACGCCTTTCAGATCAGTGTCTTTGTGCCAGAGCACTTCCGCTTCCGCGCCGAGGATGTCGCGCGTGACGTGAAGTGCGTCGTGATCGCAGTTGGAACCGGGCAGGACGACGATGCCGAATCTCATATGCAGTTGCCGGTGGCCGGTTGCCGGTGGCCGGTCAGCTCGGGTAACCGGCCACCGGTCACCGGCCACCTAGTGCGAAACAGCGGCTCTGGGCACACGGTAAATTGTAAGGTATCCCGCGCGTTCGGTCGTGTAGAGAAAATTTGATTGACGATCGTACGCGACGGCGTAGGCGTCGACTCCGTAGAGAGAGGCGGGCGTCACTGCGCGATTGGCGGTCGAAAATGCACCGCTGCTCGTGCATCGGCGTTCCGCAAACAGCAGAAAATCCGGCGACGCCAGCGCCGCGATTTGCGGTCCGCTCCCCTCGGGCAGGCAGATGGGTTCGCGACTGATCTTCTTTCCCGATTTTTCAACGAGAGCATCGCGAATGAGCGCCACGAGGACGCGATCGCCGCCCGCGAACATCGCCGCTTCGACCGGCCTGGGCGTGTCGAAGCGATCGTGTTCGATCTCCTCGAACGTCGACGTGTCATAGAGCGAAATGCGATTGTTGCCGATCACAGCCAGCTTCGCGCCGTTCGTGCTGATCGCGATCGCGGTCGGTTCTTCGAATCCGAGCGATCGCAGCTCGTTGCGGCCGTTCGCGTCGTAAACGTGCACGCGCCGGCCGAGGACGAAGATGTAGCGGCCTTTCGGATCGGGGAGGGCGTCGCGAATCGCTTCGCCTTCGATCGTGATCTCTCGCGCCACATCCAGCCCCGGGAGATTGAGAATCATCGCGCTTTCATCGCTGCCGTTCGCGATGTAGAGGCGGTTGCGATCGGCGTTCGTGCGCAGAGTGACGAGCTCCTTCGTCGCGGCGATCTCCGCGGAATCGAGAATGACTTTCTGCTTGATCGCGCCGGTGGCCGGATCGATCGCAATGACCGCCTGCGGTTGCGCGAGTCCGACGTAAACCGTGCCGTCCGCGCCGAGCGCGATTCCATGCGGGTCGCCGGCCAGCGACCAGCGACGGACGATCTTCTGATCGCTGGTCGGGATCGCTTTGAGGAAGGTTTGTGCGTGGAGTGCAACCGCCGCGGATAAAGTGAGCAGCACGATCGCGGCGGTGTAATTACTCCTCGAGTGTGTAGGAGAAATTTTCGATGACAGTATTTGCGAGGAGCTTCTCACACATCTGACGTATTTGCCGTTCGACTTCCGGCCGTGGCTGCCCACTATCCGCAAGCGTCATTCGAAACATCTTCCCGGCCCTCACATCTTCCACGCCCGGAAATCCGAGCGAAGTCAGGGAGTGCTGGATCGCTTTTCCCTGTGGATCAAGGACCGAGGGCTTGAGCTCCACGACGACGGTGGCCTTCATGGAGCGGAATGATAATGTAGGCGCATGCGCGACATCGGCACTCTCTTCGGCGACTACGCGACATATCACCGGACTAAAGGGAACAAGTGGTTCCACCGCATCGGCATCCCGTTAATCATGCTGAGCGGGCTCGGCCTGCTGGCGCGACTCGCCGTCGCACCGTATGTCGATGCCGCCGTTTTGCTGATCGCAATCGCCGCAGTCGTCTACTTCATCCTCGACTGGCGGCTCGCCGCGCTGATGCTCATCGTCACGGCGGTTTTTTACTTCGCGGGCGCAGCCTTACCGGTCTGGGTCAACGTCGCGCTCTTCGTCCTCGGCTGGATCTTGCAGTTCGTCGGGCACAGTGTTTACGAGAAACGCCAGCCGGCGTTCATGACGAACGCAATGCATCTTCTCGTCGGACCGCTGTGGATCCTCAACGACGTGGTTCACGTCGTGAAACAGCCGGTGACCGGCAACCAGCAACCGGCCACTACTTCTTGAGCGCTTTTTCCAGCTCCGAACCGTTCGGCACCGACAATCGCAGAGGATCGCCGTTATCGCTGGCAATCTCCACCAGCGGGATGCGACGCTTGCCGCCGTTGAATTCGATGACTTTTTTTTCGCCCTCTTTGTTCTCTTCGATATCGACGTAGTCGTAACCGACGCCTTTTTGATCAAGCTCGCGCAGCGTCCGCCGCGTGTCTCCGCACCAATCCGCGCCGTAAACAGTCACTCGTTCAGACATGTTGGTCTCCCCTGACTGTTATTTGCGAAATCGCTGCCGGGTTCGGACTGCTTCTTGCGGTCCCCTTTCCGTTCGTTACCCTGCCAAACCGTTCGAGGACCTCGTGGCACGCGTGCGCGCGTGCATCACTGCGCAGACCGAATAGAATCGAAGCCGTGCAGGCGTTCGGGTCCGATCGGATTCGCCGCGTCGACGGCGACCAGATCACGCTCTTCTCGCGGCTTTCGAAAGGCTGGACGGCGCGCGTCGAGAAAACCTACACGAGCGCGGAGTTCCCCGGCACCGCCGTGGAGTGGGAAGAGAAATACTTCGAAGTCGTGATCGCGGAACCACTGCCCCAGGGCGGCGTTCGCTACGTTCTCGAGCCGTGGCTCGATCATCAAGTGATGCGCTTCGTCGATCGCTACGACGCGGAGACCGAGGCGGCGCGGATCGAGGAGAATCGGAAGTCGAGCCGCCGCGAGAAAGCCCGCATCTCCGCGAACCTTCTCGGTATGCTGACCGGGCATCTTCCGGCCGTCGTGCAGAATGAGCTCGGACGCGAGATCGGCGTTCTGCCGGCGCGCCTGACATTCGCTTCCATTCTGGGCACGCTGTTCGTGATCGGGCTTCTCGTTCTCTATTCCGTCAGATCGATCATGAGCGAGGAGCCGCTGCCGCTCTTCGTCGCGATTCCTGCGGCCTACCTCGGCATCGAGAACATGTTTCGTTTCGCGGTCAATTGGACGCAATCGCGACCTATCGGATCGACGGTTGGCTTCATCGCATACGCTCTCTTTCATCTAATCACCCGCCGCGGACCTTCGCCGTTTGCCGAGGAGAAGGGCTTCAAGGTCAAGATCTCCGAGGCAACGCCCGAGGTCGCCGAGCGCGACGCGTATCGCGTGCGGGCCGCCTTCGTGACTCTGCTCCCGCCCGCCGATCAGGCGCGCGTCATGGAGCGATTCGGATACGACTATCGCATCAACTCGACGCGTGTGGCGTTTGTCATCCTCGTCTTCGCGTTGATCGGTGTCTTCAGTTCGTATCGGAGTGCGAGGTGGATTTCTCTGGCGGCCGCGGCTCTCATCGCGATTGAACAGATCGCAAGAATGATTGCCTTGCGCCGAGGACCGGCGGGGAGCGTGTTCGGGTTCGTGGTGCGGCCGTTCGTGCGGAAGTTGTTGTGAGACGCGACCGCCTTCTCTACATCGGCGGCATCGTCATCGTTGCTTTTCTGACCTTCGCGAGAATCCGAATGGTCAACGCGCTCCCCGATCAGGGTTACTTCGGGAAGTATTCGATCACCGCCGATCAGATTCTGGCGGGACACATTCCGCGCGACCGGCTGCTCGACTTCAGTCCGCTGTATCTGTGGTTCGTCGTCGCGTTGCGCGCGCTCGGCATTGATTTTCGATCGCTGCAGATTGTTCTCGTCAGCGTCGCGGCGGTCCTGGTCGCGATTGCTGCGCGCCGTTTTGGAACGATCGCCACCATCACCGCACCGCTTCTTCTCCTCGGCAGTCGCGGCGCGCTGGTGTGCGCGACCGATCTCGAGCCGGAGACGCTGATACTCCTCTTCAATTCGGCAGCTCTCGCTTTTTTGGGTATCGATGTCTCGCGGTCTCGAGGTCCTGCAGAGGACGCGCCGCGAGACCGCGAGACCGCGAGACTGCGCTACCTCTCCGGCATCCTCCTCGGTCTCTCCGCGACATGCCGGCCGGTCGCGATTCTCGCGATCATCGGACTCGCGATTGCCGGTCGCTCATGGCGCATTGTCGCCGGCGCGCTCGTGCCGATTATCGTGATATTAATCGTTAACTATTCTCTGACGCACGACGTCACGCTCATGGATCCCGGCACCGTTTTCTACGAAGGGATGAATCCGAGTGCCGCCGGCTACGAAGGTGTGCAGCCGCGCATCGTGAACGATCTCGAGCGGCAATCGCGCGATCCCGACTTTCTGCACGTCGCATATCGCATCGTTGCGGCGCGGGCGCTCGGACATCCGGTCACTCGCGCGCAATCGAACCGTTACTGGACCGGCAAGGCGATCGCTTTCGCGCGCGCGTATCCGATCGCGGCGCTGCGGCTGACCGCGCGCAAGGTCTATTTCGCGCTCCACAGCTATGACGCCTACGACCTCGCGACGATGGCGCGAAAGAATTTCCTTCTCGCGCCGCGGATCTTCATTCCGTTTGGCGTGATCGTCGCGCTGGCGATCGCTGCGATGCTGCTGCGTGTTCGCGGCATCGCACCGTTCGTCGTGACGTCCGCCGCATTCGCGATCCCGCTGATTGTCTTTTATGTCACGGCGCGACAACGCAACGCGCTTCTTCCGCCAGCAGTCGTTCTGGCGGCCGCTGGGCTGGCAGGAATCTGGAGTGCGGCGCCTCGGCGCCGCTCTTTGCTCGCAGCGTTCGTGGTCATCGTTTCAATCCTTCTCAGCATCGACGGCCCCGCGCAGCGCGAAGATGCCGCCGGGTGGCTGGGCGTGCGCAACAATTTCGACGCCGCGATCGCGCTCGAGCAGGGTGGGCGGTGGGGGGAGGCCGACGCGCTCCTCCAGCAGCTCGAGGCCGAGGGGTATCGGCCGATCCGCGAGAATCGGGCTGTTTCCTCAATTGCCTACTATCGCGCCCTCGCCGCCGCCCACCTGGGCCGCGATCCCCGTCCTTTTCTGGAACGCGCCGATCGCGAGGCTCCCGGCAACGAGCACGTCCTCGCGATGCGGGGCGCGAACAAGCTCCTGTTCGAGCTGCACGATCCGATCACGGCCGAGCGGGCACAGCGCGGAGGCATGTAGTTCGCACGAAGCGAGCTCGTGCCTGCTCCCAGTTTTGACGGACGCCGCCGCGTCATCATTGAAGGTGTCTCTCCGATCGTGGACGACGGCCGCTTTCCCGCGAAGCGCGTGACAGGTGAAATCGCGCTGATCGAGGCCGACGTCTTCGCCGACGGACACGACGTGATCTCGGCGGTGATGCTGCATCGTCACGAGGGCGATTCGAAACATCGTGAAACACGAATGACGCCGCTCGTCAACGATCGATGGCGCGCCGAACTGCCCATCGAGAAGCTCGGGCACTACTTTTTCACGATCGAAGGGTGGGTCGATCACTTCCTGGGCTGGCATCGCGATCTGCCGAAACGCGACGCCTCGGAGCTCGAGATGCAGCTTCGGATCGGCGCGGAGATGATTCGCGCTGCCGCCTCACGCGCAAAGGCGCGCGATCGCAAACGCCTCGAGCATTTCGTCGCGACGGTCGAAGGCGACGATGAGATGGCGGACAAGCTGCACGACATGCGCAGCGACGAGCTGCTCGAGCTGATGTGGCGCAATTCCGATCGCGCGAATGCGACGCGGCTCGGATGCGAGTACGCCATTGAAGTCGATCGTCCGAAGGCGGCCTTCAGCGCGTGGTACGAGTTGTTTCCGCGCTCGTTCGGATCGCTTCGCGATGTCGAGGCCGAGCTTCCTCGCATCGCGAAAATGGGATTCGATGTGCTGTACCTCCCGCCGGTTCATCCGATCGGCGAGAGATTTCGCAAGGGACCGAACAACGTCGTCAACGCCGGACGGGAGGACGTCGGCAGTCCGTGGGCGATCGGATCGGCCGAGGGGGGACATAAAGCGATTCATGCGCAGCTCGGCACATTCGAAGACTTCCGTCATCTGATCGGCGCCGCGAATGCCAGCGGACTCGAAGTCGCGCTCGACATCGCTTTTCAGACTTCACCCGATCACCCGTATGTCAGCGAGCACGCGGAGTGGTTTCTGAAGCGTCCGGACGGAACGATTCAGTACGCAGAAAACCCTCCGAAAAAGTATCAGGACATCTATCCATTCTTTTTTGAATCCTCTGCCTGGCGCGAACTGTGGAACGAACTGCGCGACATCTTCCTGTTCTGGATCGAGAACGGGGTGAAGATTTTCCGCGTCGACAATCCGCACACGAAGCCCCTGCCGTTCTGGTACTGGACGATCCGCGAGATCAAGAAAGCGCATCCCGATGTCATTTTCCTGGCGGAGGCGTTCACGCGGCCGAAGATCATGTACTGGCTCGCGAAAGCCGGTTTCTCGCAGTCGTACACATATTTCGCATGGCGCAACACGAAATACGAGCTGACCGAATATTTCAGCGCCATCAGCAAGCCGCCGATCAGCGACTTCTTCCGCCCGAACGCGTGGCCTAACACGCCCGACATCCTCACGGAGTATCTGCAATATGGCGGTCGTCCTGCGTTTGTGATCCGCCTGATTCTCGCTGCCACTCTCTCGGCAAACTACGGAATCTATGGTCCGGCATTCGAGCGCTTCGTGCACGAGGCACGCGAGCCGGGAAGCGAGGAGTATCGCAATTCCGAAAAATACGAAGTGAAACAGTGGCCGGCGGCGAACGATGACTTATCGGCGATGATCGCCGTCGTCAACCGCGTGCGGCGCGAGAATCCTGCGTTGCAGCAGAACGTCACGCTGCAATTTCACAACACCACCAACGACGAGATCATCTGCTACAGCAAGTCCGCGGGAGAAAATGTCGTCGTGACGGTGGCCAACGTCGATCCGCACAATACGCAGTCGGCATGGATCGATCTGGATCTCGCCGCGCTGCAGCTCGATGGCAACCGTCCATTTCAGGTGCACGAGCTTCTCTCGGGCGCGCGATACACGTGGCACGGCGCGCGAAACTACGTTCAACTCAATCCGCAAGTCGTCCCAGCGCATATATTCCGGATACGCAGAAAGGTACGGACTGAACGTGATTTTGAATACTTCTTGTAGTCCTGAGTCCTGAGTCCTGAGTCCTGAGT
>JALYZI010000196.1 GCA_030948915.1 Acidobacteriota bacterium | reverse complement strand
GCTCGTCGGCGTTCGCGCTGCGACCCCACGAGTTGACGTCGAAGGTGCCGTTCTTCTGATCCGACCACGTGTAGTTGTAGCGCAAGGTCGCAAGGGTTCTGGCGCTGGCGTTCCAGTCGAGCTTTCCCAGGAAAACGCGAGCATCGTTCGTGCGGCGGATCGATCCGTTTTCATTCGGACTTCCGAGGGCCGCCAGAGCGGCCACCACGCGCGGCTCGATTCGGGTCGGATCGGTCTGCTTCGTTGAATTCGCAGCCTGAATGTCGAGCGAACCAAAGTAGAAGAGCTGGTCGCGTTTGATCGGTCCGCCGATGGTGAAGCCGACTTGCGTCTGTCGGAATTTGAAGTCGGTCGCCGCGCCGCCCTTCGGGCTCGAGCTGAGTGAATCACCCTTCAACACGACATGCGCCGTGCCGTCGAGATTGTTCGTTCCAGACTTCGTGACGACGTTGACGAAGCCGGAGGTCGAGCGTCCGAACTCCGCATTCGCGCCATCGCCGATGATGACCATCTCTTTGATCGCGTCGAGATTGAACGTGAACGCCGGCCGCTGCCCGCCGCGCTGCTCGCCGAAGAAGGGGTTGTTGAAGTCGGCGCCGTCGACGGAGATGTTGTTCTCGATGCCCTTTTGCCCATTGACCGAGAGCTCGTCGCCATCGGGTCCCTGCACGATCGCGACTCCTGGCGACAGCTTCGTCAGGTCGAGGAAGTTCCGTCCGTTGTTCGGCAGGTCTTCAACCGCTTTCTGATTGAAACGTGTCGCGCCTTCCGTCCGCGCCGTGTCGATCAGCGGAGCGGCCGCTGTCACGACGATCTGCTCGGAAATCGCCGCGGGCTTCATCGCGATCGAAACCGTGAGTGTCTGGCCGAGGCCGAGGTCAAGGCCTCTCTGGACGACTGTACCGAAGCCTTCCAAATGCGCGGTCACCTCATACGGGCCGAGCGGCAGGAGGACATTGCGGAACCGGCCGTCGCGATCCGTCACCGCGGTCTGCTCGAAATTCGTGGCGGTGTTCTTCACGGTGATCGTCACGCCAGGCAGACTGGCGCCTGAAGCATCGACAACCGTCCCTTCGATGACACCTGTCGTTGCTTGAGACTGCGCGAGGATCGATGCGGGCACAACCAGAACGCATATGAGCAGGAAAATGAGCCGACGACTCATGCGAGGGGTCTCCTTTCGGCGATGTTGGACGATTGCGAGGGTGGGGCGACTATACCACTGCTAAAATTCGCGGGCGCATGAAGCTGCCCCGGCTTTCGCTCACCACAAAAATCTTCATCGGCCTGATCCTGGGCGTTCTCCTCGGCTATCTCAAACCTGATTGGGGAACGGCAGTCCGGCCGCTATCGCTGCTCTTTCTCAATCTGATCAAGTCGGTCATCGCGCCGCTGATTTTCTCCACGCTGGTGATCGGAATCGCCGGAACCGGCGATATCCGGCAGGTCGGCCGGATCGGATTGAAATCGCTCCTCTACTTCGAGATCGTGACGACCTTTGCGCTGGTGATCGGACTGGCGGCCGTCAATCTGACGAAGCCGGGCGTCGGCGTCGTGCTTCCTCCGCCGAAACCCGACGTCACCGGAACGCTGGCGGCGGCGAAGCCGCAGTCGGTCGGCGATCTGGTCACGCATCTCGCGCCGGCGTCGATCATCAAGGCGATGGCCGACGGCGACGTCCTGCAGATCGTGGTTTTCTCCGTGCTGTTCGCCCTGGCCGTCACGAGCATCGGAGACAAGGCGAAGCCAATCGTCGACTGGTGCGAGTCGCTCGCAAACATCATGTTCCGCTTCACCGAGTTCGTGATGAAGTTCGCGCCGGTTGGAGTGGGCGCTGCGATGGCGAACACCGTCGGTCACTCCGGACTCGGTGTCCTGAAGAATCTCGGGATGCTCGTCGGCACTCTGTACGGCGCGCTGGTTGTCTTCGTGTGTCTTGTCCTGATTCCAGTGGCGCTCATCGCGCGCGTCCCCCTGCGCGATTTCTGGAATGCCGTGAAGGAGCCGGCGACGATCGCGTTCGCGACGACGTCGTCGGAATCCGCCCTCCCGAAGGCGATGGAGAACATGGAGCGTCTCGGCGTTCCCCGGCGCATCGTCGGTTTCGTTCTGCCGACGGGCTACAGTTTCAATCTCGACGGAACGACGCTCTATTTATCTCTGGCTTCCATCTTCGTCGCACAGGCGGCCGGCGTGCACCTGACGCTCGGCGAGCAGGTCTTCATGATGCTGACATTGATGCTGACGTCGAAAGGCGTCGCCGGCGTTCCCCGCGCTTCGATGGTCATTCTCCTCGGCACGCTCGCGTCGTTCCGACTCCCGGTCGAAGGAGTGATCGTGATTCTCGGCGTGGACGAGTTGATGGACATGGCGAGAACCGCGGTCAACGTCACAGGAAACTGTCTCGCGACGGTGGTGATCGCGCGCTGGGAACGCGCGTTCCGCAATGAGGAGTGGAGAGTGGAAGAGGCCGAGCTGGAGCAGGTCACCGGCGAGGCGGCAATCGTGAGCTGAAGTCATTAAGGAACACCATCAACGCAGTGTGTTGTATTCTCCTCACCAATGAAACGGACGTATCCGAAGTGCAAAAAAGGTCTGCATCGCATGACGCCGGCGAACACGTATCGGCATCCGGCGAAGGGCCCGGAATGCCGCGAATGTAAACGGACGTATATGCGCCGCTACATGCGCGAGCTCCGCGCTTCGGCAGCCCCGAAGCGCAGACGCCGCTCCGCGTAAGTTCGGTATCGCACCAACTGCACGTATCCATTTTGCATCCGATGCAATTTGGAGGTGTCTCCATGAAGCGTGCAGTGTCAGCGGTGGCCGTTGTCGTTCTGCTGAGCGGCTGCGGTTCGTCGTCGAATCCAGCCAGCGGTCCCGATGTTCGCGTCCATCTCGAGCAGGTCAGCGGGCCGCCGGACGTCTATTACTTTGCCGGGCCCGTCAACATTCAATACCGGCTCTCGATTGCAAATCCTACCGATGAACCCCTGACGTTGACTCGGCTCGATCTGCAGACGCTGGGGTCGGGGGCGTACTCGCTGCGCGCGGCCGCCACACCGATGAACCTGAAGGTGCCACCAAACGCGAACGCGAGCTACCTGATCTCGGTCTGGGGCCGGGCGAACGGCGGGTATTTGAGCGCCGGGGAGCCGGTGACCATTCGCGGAACGGCCTATTTTCAGAGCCAGACGACGAAGAAATCGTTCGTCCGGCTATTCACCGAAAATATCACGCCGGCCTGATCTGCCTGGTAGCACGAGAGTTGCATCTTGCGGCGCGATAGTGAGCCAGATTCTCATCGCGGATGACGATCCGGGCATTGTCCGGTTGCTGAAGCTCCTCGTGGAGCGGGAGGGATTTCTCGTTGACGTGGCGCGCGACGGGCGCGAAGCGGTCGAAAAGATCGAGAACGGTTCCTACGTCCTGATGTTGCTCGATCTGCAAATGCCGCGCTTCAACGGCTTCGACGTCGTCGAGTTCCTCCGGCAGAGGTCGAAGCGACCGGTGGTCCTCGTCATTACTGCGCTGCCGGTATCGCAGCTCGCGAAGCTCGATCCCCGCGTCGTGCACGCCATCATCCGGAAGCCGTTCGATGTGGAGTTGCTGGCGTCGATCATCAGCAGCACGGCCGGCATGATGCATCGCAGCGCCGTAGTTTTTGAGAGGCGCGAGGATCGGCACGAAACGCCGAACTGATACAATCGCACGCGCTCCCAGGCGGGCGTAGCTCAGTTGGTAGAGTCGGAGCTTCCCAAGCTCAAGGTCGCGGGTTCGAGCCCCGTCGCCCGCTCCAAAAACTCACAAACCCTCCACCACGATCATGTTTGCCGTCGCGCACTCCTCACGCGCCTTCCTGGCCGCGGCGTATTCCGGCGAGTGCCACCACTTGACGGCCTGCGCGGCTGACGGAAACTCGAGGATGACGCAGCGTTTCGGATCCCAGTCGCCCTCCAGCACTGTGACCTTGCCGCCGCGGGCGATGTATTTCCCGTCGTGCGCAGCGATCGCCGGCGGCGCCAGCTCCTTGTAGCGCTCGTAGCGCGCCGGATCCCGGACCTCGATGTCGACGATCACGTAAGCGGGCATGGCATTCTCCTGTCTTATGGTACATTGTTACCATGGTAACAAAGTACATCGAGCGCGTTCAGACCGGCTTCCGCCTCGAGAAGCGGATTCTAAAGGTCTTGAAGGGCCTCGCCGAGTACCACGATATCTCGCTGGGCGATCTCATCGAGGGCATCGTGCTGCACGCGTTCGAAGGCAAGGCGCCGTTCGGCGCGGAGTCGCGAAAGAAGATCGGCGAGCTGAAAAAGGTCTATGGGCTCGATCTCACGAGCGCCGACGCGCACAAGCTGGCGGAAAAGAAATGACCGAACGCGAGCTGATTGACCGATTCGAGGCCTGCGCCGTCCCGAATGAAGGCTTCCATCACCGCGATCACGTCCAGGTGGTCTGGGCCTATCTGCGCACGATGCCGGTGACAGATGCGCTCAGCCGGTTCAGCGCCTCGCTCAAACGCTTCGCTGCGCATCATGGAAAGCCGACGCTCTACCACGAGACGATCACCTGGGCCTACGTGGCGCTCATCCACGAGCGGATGGAAGAGCGCCCGGGACTCAGTTGGGATGAATTCTGCCGGTTGAATCAGGATCTCCTGACATGGAAGCCGTCGATACTCGATCGCTACTACCAGCCGGGGACGCTGGCCTCCGATCTCGCACGCCGCGTTTTCATCCTGCCCGACCGCCGGTAAGATTGCGTCCGATGTGCCGATGGTCCGTCTTCGTGCTCCTGATCGCGTCAGCGTGCGCACATCACGATTTCACGCCGCGTGAGTTCAACACCTATCTGAGTAGCGGCGGCAGCCGGATGAATTTTCACGGGCACTCGCTCTTCCGCACGATCCATTTCGAGCTTGCCGGCGACTCCGCGCTGGCAAACCGCTGGATGCCAAAAACCGGCGCCGGCATGTCGATCTCATACAGCGACATCCATCAGGCCCGGAGCTGGTTCGGTTACCGCGATGGCGATCCCGATGACTGGGTGCGCGGCGTTGCATCGTTCTTTTTTCTGCGCCGCCATTGGCGCGATGGCTCAGACTTCCAGCCGTACGCGGAGCTGGGCACCGGACCGATGTGGTCGAATCGCCGCGTGCCGGCTGCCACCTCGCGCTTGAACATGAATTCGCAGGCCGGCTTCGGAGCGATTCTGTTCGCAAACTCGCGCATGCCGCTGCATGTCGGATATCGCTTCTCGCACATCTCCAATGGTGGTACGACCGGACGCAATCCCGGATTAGAAGTGCATCAGGCCGTCATCGGTGTGCGGGTGAAGCGGTTGCGCTGACCGGCTTCACTTCGGTGATCCAGTAACGCCCATCGCTTTCGTGCAGCTTGACGTCTACCGGTGTGCCATCCGGCGGAAGCGCGGCGACTTTCGCACCGCGCAGCGTGTAATCCATCCGCATCGCCTCCATCACGCCAGGAACTTCTTTGTTGTCGAGCGCGACGGTGTTCTGCGCCGGATCGCGCGAGACGATCGTGGCCGTCATCGGATAGACGTTTTCTTTCGGGGGCGGCTCGAGCTTACCCGAGCACGCCCCAGTGATCACGAAAGAAAAGAGGATGACTGTTTTTAGAATCGCACGCCCACTGCAAATCGATACGTACGCGGCACCTGGTACGCGTCTTTGTTGGTCGCTTTCCCGAAGTTCGGATCGAGCTGGAAGTTCGCGCCCATCGCGGCGCAATCAGCGGCCGCTGTTCCCTTCGCGCATTCCACCGGCGTATCCGTGAACGGATTGAACGGCTTCAGCGTCGACCGGTTGAAATTCGTGAACACGCGCTGCTGCACGACATTGCCCGCGCTGGTTGCCGCCTGCTCAACGCCCTGCTTGTTGAACAGATTGATGATGTCGCCCTTGAAGAAGAGGCTCGCGCGGCTGATCGGCACGCTCCAGTTCGCAGTCACCGACGTCTCGTAGATGTTGTCGAGGCGGAGCTTTCCGCGCTCAGCGAAGAAATAGGCGACTTGCGTCGGCGGAAGCGCGTAACCCGGATTGGCCACGCCGTTCGGAAACGCGGCGGTTCTTCCGGGATTGATTACGCCGAATGCGTTGATCGGAATTCCGGAGTGGTACCGCTGCAAAAGCGACAGATCGAGGTTGCCGAGGGGGAAGGGTGGGCTGTACTGCAGCCAGATGTTCGCGCGGTGCCGCATGTCGGCCGGCAGATAGCCGACCGGATTGTTCTGCTTGAAGTTCGTGTACTCCGGATTCTCCGGCATCTGATAGACGTTCGAACCTGTCGTTCCGATCGCGCCGATCGTCACGGTCGCGTTGTTGAACTCCTCATTCTCGACATTGCCTTTCAGCTTCGAGAACGTGTAGTTGCCGCCGACGGTCACGCGCTGGACCAGCTTCGTCTGGCCCTGGACCTGAACCGCGTCGTACTTCCGCGACAGATTCTTGCTGCTGTTTTCGATGAAGCCGACATCCACCTTGGCGCCGGTCGGCGTGGTGTTCTGACCGGTGGTCAGATCGCGGCGCGTGACATAGAAATCGCCCCACTTTCGATGAATGAGATCTGCGCGGAGGTAGCTGCTTCGAGGCAGTTGTACGCCGTAGCCCACGGTGATCTCGTCCATGAATGGCGACTTCAGTTTGCCGGCGATCTTTTCGGTGAAGCCGGGAATCGCGAGCTGGTAGATCAGACTGTTGTTGCCGGTGAATCCGTTGTCATGGAACCACTGGAACGCGCGGCGGATGACCTCCTCGGTCGGCACGAGCTGCGCGGCGGGAGTGCCGATCGGATTGATCTCGGGACCGAGGTATTGGAATTGATAAGTGGAATAGCGGCCGCCGGTCGAAGTCGAATCGGCCGGACCTTGCGAGATCATCGCAACATAGCGCCCGTAGTTCGCACTGAGGCGATGCTTGCCGTTGCCGGCGGGATCAAAGATCGCGCCGATGCGCGGGCTTACGCGCGAGTCAGAGACTGTCTTGACGTGCGTCTGATTCTCGCCATCGTTCTTGTCGTAACGCAGACCGACGTTGAAACTCCAGTGTTGATTGAAGTCCCACTTGTCGTTGATGAACGCCGACTTCGTTGCGAAATCTGACACCTGACTGTTGCCGAGAAGCGGGTCCCACTCGAAATGGGATCGCGACGTCGTGCCGCTCTTGTTCGGATCGAGGTGCAGGAACAGAGTTCCGCCGGAATAGATGAAGTCTCCGAACAAGCGGAAGTCGGAACCCGACTGGTAGTTGTCCTCTTTGCGAAGCTGATGGAAGTCGTCGACGCCGGCCGTCAGATTGTGACTGCCGGTGGCCTTGGTGGAGAGAAAGTATGACAACTTCAGCAGAGCGTCCTTGTTGTCGCGCTCTTTCGGCGCGCACACGCCGCAGAACGTGGGCGACCATCCTCGGAATCCGGTGCTGATGTCGCGCAGGAGCGTACCTTTGATCTCGTCGCGGAACGGCGCGCCGCCGCCGACGATCGAGAAGTCCTTCTTGCTCCACTGCGCTTCGAGCAGGAGACTGTTGGTGAGGACACCGTTGTAGTGCAGCGCGTAGAGACTGATCGGATTGCCGACCGAACGCAGACTCGCGAGATCGGCGATGTTGCCGAACTTCGTTCCGCTCTGCTCGTTTTTCACTTTCAGGTACGAGCCGATGAGCGTGTGCTTCGATGTCAGATTGCCGGTGAGCTTAGCTTCGTAACGCGATTCGTTGGCCGTGGTCGAGTAGGGGAGATTCAGTCCGACGGTCTGGTTCGAGAAGCTCGTCTTGGCCTGACGTCCGGCCACGAAGAACCACAGACGATCGCGAATGATTCGGCCGCCGACGGTCTCTTCGTAGATCGGGTTGACCTTTGAAAGATGATTCGCTTCCGGCACGCCGCTGACCGGATCTTTGAACGCGGTTTTCGAGATCCATTTGTCGTTCGAGAGGCCGTCGCGGACGGAGCCGCTGAACTCGTTGCCGCCCGATTTTGTGATCGTGTTGACGACGCCGCCGGTGAAGCGGCCATATTCCGCGGAGACGCCGCCGGTGAGGAGCGTGGTTTCCTGAATGGCATCCTCGATCACAGCCGCCTGCGGTTGTCCGCGAACGTTTTCGTTCACGACGACGCCGTTGACGAGATACAGATTGTCGAACGACTGCGCGCCGTGGATGACGATCTGATTGTTCGGACCGGTGTTCGTGACGCCGGGAGCGAGCAGTACGCGGCCGGCGATGTCGCGATTGACGGGCAGCGACTCGATTGTCTTCGCGTCGAAGTTCGTCGAAACCTGCGGCGTCTCGAGGACCGACGGAGCCGCGGCGGTAACGGTGATCGCCTCGCTGACTTTGCTGACATTGAGGTCGGCGTCGACTCGCGACGTCTCAGCGAGTTTGAGAATGGATGTCTTCGTAACGCGCTGCATTCCTTCGAGCTCGAACGCCACGGAGTACGTTCCGGGCGGCAGCGCCGGGAAGTTGTAGTCGCCGTTTCCGCCGGTGTAGGTGGTGCGCGTGCCCTGCAGGTTGGATGAGCTCACCGTTACTGTGACTCCGGGAAGCGGCTTCCCGTCGGTAGTCACGGTGCCCGTCAGCGTCCCGGAAATCTGCGCCAGCGCGCTCGTCGACACGAGGAGCAGTGCGAGGCACAGCAGATACCTCGATCGCAATTGCATTGAACCTCCTCCTTTGTTAATTGCGGAAAGACTACACCACCCGAGAACACAAGGGCAGGCCGTTGCGTTCGGGCGATCGGCTACTCGTAACGCAGCGCCTCGATAGGATCGAGACGCGACGCCTTGCGCGCCGGATAGAAGCCGAAGAAGACGCCGACGAATCCTGCCACGCCGAACGCCAGCAGAATCGACTGGCCGCTGACGACGATCGGCCATTGAAGAAACTGCGCGACCGCCATGGACGCGGACACGCCAACCAAAACGCCGATCAATCCGCCGGCGGCGGCCAGCGTCACGGCCTCGAATAGAAACTGAGCGAGGACGTGGCGTCCTTTGGCGCCGATCGCCATTCGGATACCGATCTCCCGAGTGCGCTCGGTGACCGAAACCAGCATGATGTTCATGATGCCAATGCCGCCGACGATCAGCGAGATCGCCCCGATGGAGAGCAGCAACATCTCCATGGTCTTCAACTGCCGCGCGCTCGCCGATGCCATCTCGACCTGCGAATGGATCGTGAAATCAGGATCGTCTCCCGGCGAAATGCGATGCCGTTGTCGCAGCAACGCCTCGATCTCGTTCCAGGCATCATCGACACGATCGGGCGAAACTGCCGAAAGCATGATCGAGCCTGGATGGAGGTCGCCCGCCATGCGTTGCGCGACCGTCTTGAACGGCGCCAGCACGATGTCATCCTGATCGTTTCCGGTCCGGTCGCCGCCTTTTGGTCTCACGATTCCCAGGACTTTGAACGGAACGTTCCTGATGCGGATCGTTTCGCCGATCGCGCCGCCATCAGGGAATAGATTTTGGGCGACCGTCGCGCCGAGCACGCACACTTTCGCGCCAATACGCGCGTCGGCATCGGTGAAGAGTTGTCCGCTGGCCATCTCCCACTCCCGAACAAGGAACCATTCGGGGTTCACGCCGCGCAAAGACGTTCCCCAATTCAACTGCTTCGCAACCACGTGAACATTCACGGCGCGCTGCGGCGAGGCGTAGGCCACGGAAGGGCATTCACTGCGGATCGCTTCGACATCTTCAATCGTGAACGTCGACTGTTGCGCGATGCGGATTCCGTTTCGAAGGGTCGCGCCCGGTACGACGAACAACACATTCGTACCGAGGAAGTTGAACGCCTCTTCGACTTGACGCGCAGCGCCTTTCCCAATTGCCACGACGACGATCACGCAGCCGACGCCGATGACGAGGCCGAGAGTGGTGAGAAAAGAGCGCAGCTTGTTGCGCGCGAGGGCACGCAAGCCGAGCAACAGGAGGTTCCCGCTGCGCCACAGCGAAGAAAACATGTGTGGACGATCTTACTCGTAGCGTAGCGCCTCGATCGGATCGAGACGGGAGGCTTTGCGCGCCGGATAGAAGCCGAAGAAAACACCGACGAATCCGGCCACGCCGAACGCCAGCAGAATCGACTGGACGCTGACGACGATCGGCCATCCGGCTTTGGCAGCCACGAGCTTCGAGCTGCCGACTCCGATCAGAACGCCGATCAATCCGCCGACGATGGAGATCGTGATGGCCTCGAAGAGAAACTGCAGGAGAACGTGTCGTCCCTTCGCTCCGATCGCCATGCGGATGCCGATCTCGCGGGTGCGCTCAGTCACCGAGACCAGCATGATGTTCATGATGCCGATGCCGCCGACCAGCAGCGAGACCGCGGCCACGATTAGCAGGAGCATCTTGAGCGTATTCATCTGCGACGCGCTGGCGGCCGCGATCTCTTCCTGCGACCGCATCTGGAAATCGGCGTCCTGACCGGGACCGATGCGATGGCGTTGCCGCAGGATCGAGTCGATCTCGGTCTGCGCGGCCTGGACCGACTCCGCCGATCGCGCCGAAACGTAGAGCATGTCGATCCTGGTCTTGCCACTGAGACGTTTCATGATCGTGGTGTAGGGCGCGAGAACAGTGTCGTCCTGATCCTGACCCATCATGTTGCCGCCTTTGCGCTCGAGCACTCCCACGACTTTGAACGGAACGTTCTTGATGCGAATGATCTGCCCGACTGCGTCGCCGGTGGGGAAGAGATTTTCGGCGACCGTGGCGCCGAGGACGGCGACTTTCGCTGCGGATTTGATGTCGGCGTCAGTGAAGAAGTCGCCTTGCGCGACGTTCCACACGCGAATGTTCGGAAAGTCGGTGCTGACTCCGTTGATGGATGTTCCCCAATTGAGCTCGCCCGCGACGATCTGCGCAGAAGTGCGCACCTGCGGCGAGACGTAGGAAACATCCGGCGCGTCATTTTTGAGCGCTTCACCATCGTCGGCCGTCAGGGTCGAGTTCCCAGTGAAGAGGCGCGCGCCGCTGGCGGTGGTCGCGCCTGGGAACACCATGATGAAGTTCGTACCGAGCGAGTTGATCGTCGACTGAATCGACTGCGACGCGCCATTGCCGATCGCGACGACGACGATCACGCAGCCGACGCCGATCATCATGCCGAGCATCGTGAGAAACGAGCGGAGCTTGTTTCGCGAAATCGCTTTCAAGCCGACGATTGCGATGTTGCCGAGACGCTGCAGCGAGTTCTTCATGATGTACCGCCTGCCGCTCGCCGTTGGCCGTTTGCCGTTACGCGGATCTGCCGGATGCGTTCATCCTGCTGAATCAGACCGTCGCGAACGTGAACGATGCGCTTGGCGTGCTGTGCGATATCCTGTTCGTGTGTAATTAAGATGACTGTTTTATCGGCATCATTAAGCTCTTGGAAAATGCCAATGATTTCTTCCGACGTATGTGAGTCGAGATTGCCGGTGGGCTCGTCGGCCAGCAGCATCGCAGGATCGGTCACCAGGGCGCGCGCGATTGCGACGCGCTGTTGCTGTCCGCCGGAGAGTTGCGATGGATAGTGGTCCTCGCGGCCGGCGAGTCCGACCCTTGCGAGCGCATTGCGCGCCGCATCGTGGCGCTGCTGACGACTCCATCCTGTTTCGCCGTACAACAGCGGCAACTCGACATTCTCGAGCGCCGACGTGCGCGCGAGAAGATTGAAACTCTGAAAGACGAATCCGATTTTCGCGTTCCGGACGACGGCGCGCTCGTCGCGATTGAGCTCCGACACGTCCACGCCGTCAAGCCGGTACGTCCCCTCGGTCGGCCGATCGAGGCAGCCGAGGATGTTCATGAGCGTCGATTTGCCGGATCCGGAGGGGCCCATGACCGCAACGAACTCGCCGCGATCGATGAGCAGATTGATCCCCGCCAGCGCGCGGACTTCCACCTCTCCCATTTGATAGACCTTGGTGAGGTCTTTGATCTCGATGACCGCCTGCGCCACTAGCCGGGACCTCTCCGGCCTCCGGCGCCGCCCGGCCCGCCCATCGGTCCGCGGTTCGTACCCGGCGGGGCGGCCGAATCGACTTTCGATGTCACCAGCCCGACTACGACGTTGTCGCCCGCTTTGACTTCGCCGTCGACGACCTGGGTGTAGTGGCCGTCGCTGATTCCCGTGCGAATCTGAGCCGGCTTGAGTTTCTTGTTGGCGTCCAGCAGGTAGACCGTCTGACGCTTCGGTGCGGCCTGCCCGCGCGGCATCATGCCGGCCGCGCCGCTCATTCCGCGTCCACCACCAAATCCGGCCATGCCGCGCTCGCCGCCACCGCTCGGCGCAGGCGTCGCACCGGCGCCGCCCGCCGCGCGCGCGCCGCCACCAGCCGCCGTCGAAGTCGCCGGCGCTTGACCGGTATCGGGTTTGAAGCGCAGCGCTGAATTCGGAATCCGAAGGACATCGCGAACGACCGCCACGTCGATCGTCACGTTGGCGGTCATCTTCGGACGCAGCTTCTCATCCGGATTCGGCACCTCGATCATCACCGGATACGTCACGACGTTCTGCGAGACTGTTGCGTTGAGACGGATCTGCGCGATGCGTCCGCGAAATTCTTCGTCGGGATACGCGTCGACAGTGAATCGCGCGACCTGTCCGACGCGCACGCGGCCAATGTCCGACTGATCGACATCCGCCTGCACTTGCATCTTGGTGAGGTCCTGCGCGATCGAGAAGAGCGTCGGCGCCTGAAATGACGCCGCCACCGTCTGACCGACATCGTATTGGCGATCGACGACGATGCCATCGATCGGCGAGGCGATCTTCGTGTATTTGAGGTTCGTCTCGGCCTGCGAAAGCGCTGCGACAGCCTGCTGAACCTGCGCACGGGCGCTGTCGTACTGCGCCTTGGCGCCGTCGTAGTCCGCCTGGGCCGCCAGGCCGGCCTTCAGAAGCCGCCCCTGACGATCGAGCGTGATCTTGGCGTTCGCCGCTTCCACCTGCGCCTTGGTTACGTCGGCGCGCCGCTGTTCGACCTGCGCCTGGAACGGCGTCGGATCGAGCTCGGCGAGAAACTGACCCTTCTTCACGCGGCTGTTGAAATTGGCGTAAAGCCGGGCGATGACTCCCGACACCTGACTGCCGATCTGCACGGTGGTGACCGCCGACACCGTGCCGGTGGCCGTGACCGTCATCGTAATGTTGCCGCGATCGACTTTTTCCGTTCGGTACTGCTCATCTTTTTTGCCACTGCGGCAGGAGAGCGCAGCGATCAGAACACACGTCGTGGCAATGCGTTTCAATCTCAACAGAAAAATCCCCTCTTCGTTACGACAACGTTCCCGCAAACGTTGAAGGCAGCGCAGTTTATAGTGAGTTGGCCGCTCGCCGTTTGCCGTTTGCCGTATATTTTTTTCCTCGGCCTGCGGCAAACGGCGTACGGCTGACAATCTGCTATTCTTCCCGCCCCATGGCATTGTTCACGAAGGAAAATCCCGCCGCCGCTCCTGCTCGCCCTCAGCCACGTGCAAATGACGCGCAACCCGCGTTCGAAGGCACGTTTCTCGGCCCGAAAATCACGATCGATGGAACGGTGACCGGTTCCGAGCCGGTCCTGATCCAGGGCCACGTGAAGGGCGCGATCAACCTCAGTGGAGACCTGCGAATCGGAACGCAGGCGCGCGTCGAGGCGAAAGTCCACGCGCGCAACGTGACCGTCGAAGGAAGGCTGAACGGAGATGTGTCGGCGGACGATCGCGTGGAGCTGATCGCCGGCTCGACCGTCGACGGGAATATCAAGGCGCCGAAGATCGTGGTCGCCGAGGGCGCGCGGTTCCGCGGCAATGTCGACATGGGCGCGGCGAAGCCGGAGAGCGCCTCCGCAAAAAAATAGTTGTCTCGGGGAGTTCCATGGCAAAAACATTCACGGAAGAGAAGAACACTTTCGGTGCGCTGCGCGCCGCCCGCGAATACAAGAACTACGTTGACGGGCAATGGGTCGCTTCTGCATCGGGCAAGACATTCGAGAATCGCAATCCCGCCGACCACGAAGATCTGATCGGAACGTTTCAGGAATCGAATGCCGACGATCTCAACGCCGCCGTCGAGGCGGCCGATCGCGCGTTCAACGGGTGGCGTCTGACGCCGGCGCCGAAACGCGCGGAGTATCTCTACTCGGTCGGCAACATCCTCAAGCGTGACAAGGAAAAAATCGCGCGCGAGATGACCCGCGAGATGGGCAAGGTGCTGCAGGAAACGCGCGGCGACGTTCAGGAAGCGATCGACATGGCGTTCCTGATGGCGGGTGAGGGACGCCGGCTGTTCGGCGTGACGACACCGTCGGAGCTACCCATGAAGTTCAACATGGCCGTGCGCATGCCGTTAGGCGTCGCGGGGATGATCACGCCGTGGAACTTCCCGATCGCGATTCCGGCGTGGAAGAGCATGGCCGCGCTGATCTGCGGCAACACCGTCGTCATCAAGCCGGCATCGCTTACGCCGTTGTCGGTCGTCATGCTGGCGGAGGCGTTTCAGGATGCCGGTCTGCCGAAGGGCGTGTTCAATGTCGTGACGGGCGGCGGCCGTGAAGTCGGCGAGCCGATGTTGAAGCATCCCAAGGTCTCGGTCATCTCTTTTACCGGATCCACCGATGTCGGGCGCGAGATTGCGATTGCGTGCGCGCCGCAGTTCAAGCACGTGCACCTCGAGATGGGCGGCAAGAACATCATCATGGTGATGGATGACGCCGACGTCGACCTGGCCGTCGACGGCGCGCTGTGGGGTGCGTTCGGAACCGCCGGACAGCGCTGCACGGCCGCGTCGCGCATCGTCGCGCATCGCAAAATCTACGATCAGTTCGTGGAGAAGCTGGCCGCGCGCGCCGGAAGACTTCGCGTCGGCAACGGCCTCGATCCGAATGTCGACATGGGGCCGAACATCTCCGCGTCGCAGATCAAGACTGTCGAAAAATACGTGCAGATCGGAAAAGACGAAGGTGCCAGAGTCGTCACCGGAGGCGCCGCGCTGACCGATGGCGCCTACGCGCGCGGACATTTCCATCAGCCGACTGTCTTCGCGAATGTGAAGCCGAACATGCGAATTGCCCAGGAAGAAATCTTCGGGCCCGTGACGGCTGTCATGCAGTGCGATTCGGTCGAGGAAGCGATCGCGATCGGCAACGGCGTCATGTATGGTTTGTCGTCATCGATCTACACGCGCGACATCAACAACGCATTCGTGGCGATGCGCGACATGTACACCGGCATTTTCTACGTCAACGCCCCGACGATCGGCGCGGAAGTGCACCTGCCGTTCGGCGGGACGAAGCAGACCGGCAACGGACATCGCGAGGCCGGCGTGGCGGGCATCGATGTGTTCAGTGAATGGAAATCGATCTATGTCGATTACTCCGGCGCGCTGCAGCGTGCGCAGATCGACACCGAGGAGATTTGATGGCCGAGGACATGCACACCCGCAAGACCGCCAAGCAGGCGCAGGATCCGGTCTGCAAGATGATCGTGGACGTCGAGAACGCACCGGCGAAGATCGAGCACGGCGAGCACAGCCACTACTTCTGCTCGGAGCAATGCAAACTCGAGTTCGAAAAAAATCCGAAGAAGTATCATTGATGCGCTTCGCGCGTTTTCGGTTGTCGGTTCTCGGTTGTCTGTTCGCCATCGCTGCGAATGCGCAGACCACCGCCGACGACATCATCAAACGCGAAGTCGCCACCACGCAGGCCTACGACACGCTCGAGTATCTGACCGACAACATCGGTCCGCGTCTCAGCGGATCGGCGAACGCGGCTGCAGCGGTGCGTTGGGCAACCGACACCTTCAAGAAGTGGGGCATTGCGGTCACCAATGAGAAGGTGATGGTGCCGCACTGGGTGCGCGGCGCCGAATCCGGCCGTCTGGTCTCGCACCGCAACCAGCAAGTCATCCTCACCGCCCTCGGCGGCAGCGTCGCGACGCCGGCAAAGGGAATCACCGCGGATGTCATCGAGGTCAACTCCTACGACGAGTTGAAATCGCTCGGTACCAGGGTCAAAGGAAAAATCGTTTTTTACAACAATCCGATGGACATGGAGCTGGTGCGCGCGCATCGCAGTTTTGACGCGTACCGGAAAGCCGTCGAGTTTCGCGGCAGCGGCGCGAGCAAGGCCGCGGAGTACGGCGCGGTCGCGGCTGTGATTCGATCGGTCGCATCAGCATCGCTGCGCACGCCGCACACAGGGGCGATGCGTTACGACCCGAAGCAGCCGAAGATTCCTGCCGCCGCGGTGAGTGTCGAAGACGCGATGCTGGTCGACCGCCTCCTGAAAAAGGGAGAGCGGGTCACGATGCGACTCGTCCTGACTCCGCAGACGCTTCCGGATGTCGAATCCGCCAATGTGATCGCGGAAATTCGCGGCAGCGAGAAACCCGATGCGATCGTCCTCATCGGCGGCCACCTCGATTCCTGGGACCTTGGCACCGGCGCGATCGATGACGGCAGCGGCGTTGCGATGGTCATGGAGACAATGCGGCTTCTGAAAGAAATGAATCTGAGTCCGAAGCGGACGATTCGCGCCGTGCTCTTCATGAACGAGGAGAACGGCCTCAATGGCGGCCGCGCGTACTTTGCCGCGCACAAGAATGAGAAACACGT
>JALYZI010000153.1 GCA_030948915.1 Acidobacteriota bacterium | reverse complement strand
TCCGCCGGAGTCAAGCGACAAATCGGCGCCGATGCATCAGTAGATGTAGCGCACCCCCACTTGAAGAACACGCGGAGTATTGATCTGACTCGTCAGCGTCGCGAAGGCCGCCGAATTGATGCTGGTGCTGGCCGGGAAACCGAACTGGGAGCGGTTCGTGACGTTGTATCCCTCGAATCGCAATACCAGACTGTCTCCGCGGGGCATCGGGATACTCTTGTAAATGCCGAGGTCGAGCTGTTTTGTGTCGCCGATGCGGAAGGCGTTGCGCGGAACCAGCATATCGATGGTATCGCCGAATTGCGCGTTGCGGAACGCCGATGCCGGCAACTTCTGTTGCGACGTCCGCGGGTCATCGAGCTTTCGGCCTAACACGGATGGATCGACAAGTACCGGACGCGATTCTGAAAACGAATCGAGATCGAGGTCGACGGCGTTGGAAGTCACGGTGAAGGGCGTACCGGTCGAGTATTTGTAAACCGGAGCGATCCGCCAACCGCCTAACAGCAGCCCCAGAATGTCTTTCCGGTCTTTGAAGAACGGAAGCGCATACGTGCCGTACAGCGTGATCCGGTGGGGCGAATCGAATCGCGAATGGCCCCAGGCGTACTTCTTGGCATTCGGACCCTGTCCGTTCGAGTCGCCGGCGCCGACGAAGGTCGCCTCGGAGTTGTTGTCGAAATAACGGCTGTAGGTGTAGTTCAACTGGAAGTGCAGGTTTTGGGAAAAGTGTTTCGCCCACTCGAATTCAAGCGAGCGATAGTCGCTCTCGGCGTCATTCACAACCCTCAGATTCGTCGCATAGCGCGGATCGGGACGGCGCTCGTTGTAGCGCGGCACACGGAAGCTGAACTCGTTCTCGGCTAGCGGAACGGCATTCGGGCATGCCGTGGTCGTCGGCACTCCCGGCAAGCCCGTGCCGGCACACGGATCGGAATTGAGCTTCGTGATCTGCTTGCCCCGCAGGTCGGGCAGGCCGGCCGCCGGCGCGTTGAAGGGATGGTCGACCACCGTGACCGGGCCGACGATTCGCGGGTCGAGCGGCAGGTTATCGGGAACGTAGCGCAACAGGTCCTTGCTGATCTTGCTGGTGTAGCTGAGCCGGATCGATGAGTTGAGGATGAACGTCCGCTCGAAGGTGATGTTCCACTGGTCGGTGGATGGCATCTTGAGTTTGGGATCGACAAACAACAAACCGCCGACCCGAATAGTCAGAGGTTGGCCCGGTACGAACACGAAACCGTTGGTCGGATCCGAAAGGTTTGTCACGTCGAGAATGTTGAGGAAGGCGCCGTTAGGCGGATTGTTCCGGAGGTTCGCGCCGCCCTGTGAAAAGATCGACTGGAACACGCGGCCGTGAAAACGCCCCCAGCCGCCGCGGAGGACCGCCTGATTCGGTCCGCCGGTCAGATAGTTGAGAAAGCGATTGTCGAGGCCGACCGTCTGCGCGAAGCCCAGACGCGGGTCGACGTAACTATTGCGCCCGAACTGATAGTCGACGCGGTTCTTGATTTCCTTCGGAGCGTCAACCGACTCGTATCTCGCGCCGAGATTCAAGGTCGTGTTCCGGAAGACATGCCAGTCGTCCTGAACGTAGAAGTTTTTTTCGTTGATGCGGTTTTCGAGAAAGAAATTACCGTATCCCTTCTGGAAATTTCTCACGCATCCGGCCAGCATCGCGGCGTAGTCATTCGCGAACGTCTGACCGCAGGAGGCCGCACGGAACGTCCAGAAACCACGCGAGAAGTTGTCGGCAAGATCGTCCAGCGACTGGCGGCGGATGTCCGTTCCGGCTTTCAAAGCGTGATTCGTGAAGAACAACCCACTCAGGTTGTAAACAAACTGGTTATCGCGCTGATCCCGGTGAATCGGAAAGTTGCCTGCATTGCCGATGATCGGCGTGCGGCTCAGGTTGGTGTAGCGGACCACCGGTGTGTCGTTGCCCGCCAGGATGTCGACGTGCGTCTTTCGGAGTCCCAGCCCGTAGCGGAATTCACCGACGACGTTCGAGCCGAGAACATGCGTGTACGTTCCGCCGTAATTTCTCTGATGATGATTCTGCAGCGCCTGCTCACCGATGATGTAATCCGTTGCTGTTCGCACCTGGGCGCTGTACTGGTATCGGCTGGTCAGATGGTGCGCCGGGTTGATCTCGAAGTCCACCCGGCCCGTCGCATCCTTATCGGGCTGAATGATGTTGATATTCGTCTCGTAGACTCGCGCGCCCAGGTCCGTTCGGTTGGGCGCGCCGCTCGGAAACCGGCCCAGAATGTTGTCGAGAAACGCACGATTGGCCGGAGTGTCGTTGTTGAGGGTCAGTCGCGGCGACGCCAGGTCGCTTGCCAGTGGGATGTCACGCCGCGAAACCAGCTGGCCCGTCGGCGCATTGCGCTCGCCGCTGACGAACGCGAACAAACGATCCTTCATGATGGGAAAGCCCGACGTCGCGCCGGCGCTGCCTCGCGTGCCGGGCGGAAGGTGGGCCCCGGGCGCCGCAAAATAGTCGACGCTGTCCCATTTGTTCTTCGTGTAAAAGCCGTAGATGTCACCCGTCAGTCGGTTCGTACCTGACTTCGTCTGCACCAGCACGACCGCGCCATAACCTCGGCCAAATTCGGCGCTGTAGTTGTTTGTGAGGATCTGAAACTCTTTGATCGTGGAGAGCGCAACCCCCTGCCGATGCTGGTTCTCCGATGAGTCGTCGTTGTTGATCCCATCCGTCTGGAACGTCGCGCCGCGCGTTCCGGCACCGAAGTTGATCGAGGAGCCGGACGAGGCCGTGAAGTTGTTCTGGCCCGAGGTGGGATTCTGGCTGAATCCGCCGAATGTTTCGGCGAGGTTGAGGAACGCCGTCGGCCCCTGCTGCGGTGCGATGGGTTTGTCGATCACTTCCTGGGCCGTCAGACCCTTCTTGATCTCGCCGCTGACCGTGTTGATTCGCGGCTGGTCGGCGGTGACCGTTACTGTTTCGGAGACCTGCGGCGCCAGAGAAAAGTTTACGGTCCGCGTGAAGTTCAGCCCGACGTCGACGCCGGTTTTCGTCTGCTCGCCCATGCCGGCGAGCGACGCCATCACGCGATACTTGCCGATCGGAACGTACGCAATCACGTAGAGGCCGGACTCACTGGTGTGCGCGACGCGCTCTTCCCCGGTGTCCATGTTCCGCGCTGTGACCGTGACGCCGGGAAGGAAACCTCCTCCTCCACGCTCGGTCACCGTTCCCTGAATTGTTCCGGTGACGGTTTGGGCAATCACTGCAACTGGAAGAAGCACGAGGACAGCCGAGAGAAAAATGCGTCGACGGGCCATAACTCTCCTTCAGATCCGTTGGGTTTCGGAAGTGTGAGAAGAAACTACTTCGCGAAGTGGAAGGAGTCAATAGGCTACCGATCTAAGATTGCATGCCGTGCGCCGCACCGAGTATCGCTGCCCGGATTGTTTCAGCGAGCTCGATGAAGACGCGAGCACGCTGCGATGCCGGCGATGCAGCGCGGCGTATCCCGTCGAAAACCAGATTGCCGATTTTGCCGGCGGCGCCTACTACGACAACTTCAAGGAGCCTTCGCAGCTCTCGCTCGAACACATTCGCGGCCTCGAGCTCGAGAATGAAGGCGCGACGACGCGCATCGCTGAATATTATCTGCCGCTGATCGGTGCGAGCTCGCGGTCCCGCGTGCTCGACGCCGGCTGCGGAAACGGAATCTCCGTCGATCTGCTGCAGTCCGCCGGCTACGAAGCGTGGGGCGTCGATCTCTCACTGCTGCGACGATGGCAATGGCGGGAACGCACGCATCGCGATCATCTGGCCGTCGCCAGCGGAATGAAACTCCCATTCGCCGACGCGTTTTTCGACGTCGTGCTTTCCTCCGGCGTCATCGAGCACGTCGGCGTTCGAGAACAGGTCTCCGATCGATACACGGTGACCGTGCTGCCCGACCGGGACGCACAGCGCCGCGCTTTCATCTCGGAGCTGTTGCGCGTGCTCATTCCAGGCGGAAGCCTCTATCTCGACGCACCCAATGGCGCTTTCCCGATCGACTTCTGGCACAACAGGAAAGCCGGACAGCCGCGGTGGCATTCGACGCGCGAGGGTTTCCTTCCGACATTTGCAGAGATTTGGTCGCTGGCGCAACAAATCGATCCGGGAATTTCAGTGCGTGCAGTGAGCCCGAACGGCCGCCTGGCATTTCGTCAGGCCGGACAGCATTGGTACGGACGGCTGCTCACGCCGCCGATGCGCTTGCTTTTCCGATTGATGGATCTCGTCCCGGGTCTTTCCCGTTCATTCCTGAATCCGTTTCTCGTCGTCAGAATCACTAAACCAAGTCCTGAGTCCTGAGTCCTGAGTCCTGAGTCCCGCCCGCCCCGCTCAGGACTCAGGAC
>JALYZI010000133.1 GCA_030948915.1 Acidobacteriota bacterium | reverse complement strand
CGCTCGTGAAGCTCGAAGATCTGCGCGGCACTTTCCACGTGCACTCGACGTTCTCCGATGGACGCAACACCATCCTCGAGATGCTTACCGCAGCGCACCAGCGCGGATTCGAGTACGTCGGCATGTCGGATCACTCGAAGTCGGCGTACTACGCCGGCGGTTTGACAGAAGAGGGCCTCCGCCGGCAGCAGGCGGAGATCGCGAAACAGGAGCGCGAAGTAAAGCCGATGCGCGTCTTTCGCGGCACGGAGGCCGACATCCTCGGCGACGGCGGCATCGACTACGACGACGAGACACTGGCCGGTTTCGACTTCGTCGTCGCCTCGATCCATTCGCGATTCGGAATGGAGAAGGATGCAATGACCGAGCGGATCCTCCGCGCGCTCGATCACCCCTCCGTCACATTCCTTGGGCACCTCACCGGGCGAAAGCTCCTGACGCGGCCGGGCTACACGATGGATTTCGATCGCGTGTTCGAAAAGGCCGGCCAGCGTGGAGTGATGATCGAGATCAACGGAAATCCGAACCGCCTCGACATCGATTGGCGGCTCGTCGGCCGCGCGCTCGATCGCGGCGTCCGCTTCAGCATTCATCCGGACGCGCACTCCATCAACGAGTACAACGCGCTGGTGACCGGTGTCTGGGTGGCGCGCAAAGCGGGACTCTCGGCGAAAGAAATCTTCAACACCAGGAGCGTCGAGGAGGTCGAGGAGTTCCTCAGCTCTCGAGCTCGCGCTTCATCCGCGCCAGCAGGATCACGGCGTCCGTCGCGTAAGGGCTGATCCAGCGGTCGTAAATCTCCTTGATCGGAAGGGCGTTGATGTAGTTCCAGCGGAGACGTCCCTCGCGCTTCACGATGATCAGATCGGCGCGTTCCAGGACCGCAAGATGCTGCATCACCGTGCAGCGGTGCAGTTTCGGAAAGTGCTTACACAGCTCGCCGGTGGTCAACGGATCGGACGCCAGGAGATCGAGGATCTTGCGCCGTCTCCAGTCTGCCAAAGCCTTGAAGATCCGCTCCTGCCGATCGGTTCTTGACATGTTATAAAATTATAACATATCGTGGCGCTATGGAGGCAGTCATGGAGCTGAAATTTACGGTGCACACAAAGATTCAAAAGCCGGTGGCGGAGGTCTTCGATGCTGTTCGTGATCCCGCGAAGCTGTCGAAGTACTTCACGACCGGCGGTTCGAGCGGACCACTGGAAGAAGGCGCCGAGCCGACGTGGCGTTGGGCTGATTTCGCGGAGGCGAAGGGCGTGGTGCACGTGAAGAAGGTCGTGCCCAACCGGCTCATCGTGTTCGAATGGGAGACGTCCGAGGGAGGCTACGACACGCGCACGGAGATGAAGTTCGAGCCTCTCAGCGATGGCGAGACGCTGGTCACCATCACCGAATCAGGCTGGAGAGACACTCCCAAGGGACGCGAAAGCTCCTACGGCAATTGCCACGGATGGACGCAGATGCTGTGCTCCCTGAAGGGCTGGCTGGAGTACGGAATCAATCTGCGCAAAGGTGCTTACTGAAACAAAAAGCGCGGCACGCGAGGGTGTGCGTGCCGCGCCAGATGTGTAGGAGGATTCGCCCTCAGCGCCGGGCGACGAGCACGATCATCAGAGCGCGCTGGCTCTGCGGCGTTCTTGTGGTGCCAACGATGTAAGTCTGGCCGAGCCGGAGATTCAGAGTGGTCTTGTAGAGCGACGTGACCTGATCGCCCTGCAATTTCGAAAGGCGAAAGTCGCTGACTTTGATCGAGTCGCTGCCCGGATCGAATTCGCCGAGCTTGAACTCCGCGCGATAGCCGGTCGGCAGCGTGAGGATTCCTGGATCGCCTTCGCGGCCCGCAAAATCGGCGGCGCCGAGGTTTTCGAGCGCGTTGAAGCGGAGCATGGCCAGCTTCGGCGCGACGTCCTTCAGATCATCGACGATCTTAGGAGAACCTTCGGCATGCGACGCGCCGATCAGGCGCACGACGAGCTTGAATGCCTGGGGCGGCGCGTCGTAGTCATTGAGAGCCTTCGCGAGCGTTTTCAGGACTTCGGGACGGTCCGTGACAACGAGTGCATTCGTTCCGGCCTGAATCGAAATCGAACCTTCCGCGCTGAGCAGCGGCTTGATGATCTCGGCCGCTTTCCCCGGATCTTTGTACTTGAAGTTGAACGTCCGGACGGACAGCGATTTCGACGCGTCGGCGTCGTCGGCGAATGCGGCTCCGGAAAGAACCAGCAGCGCGGCGAATGTGATCAATGCTCGTTTCATAAGTCAGCCGGCAGCGATTCGTCGAAGATCATGACGACTTGCGGGTCGTTTTTTCCCTCGGTCGGCACTTCGACGATCGTTGCGTCCTTTGAGTCATACGTTTCAACCACCGGTTTCGTCGCAAGCTGGACCGGCCGGACGATCGTATTCGCCGGCGAAGGAACGCTCTTGAACGAGGTTTGGGACGCGAAGAACGAGATGCCGATGGCGGCGACGATCGCCGCAGCGGCGGCCAGGCGTCGCGGCGCGATCAGGAGCCGCCGCGCTACCGATCCTTCCGTCTGACGGAGCCGGATCTGCGCCATGACATCGGACGCGAACGCATCGATACCACCCGCCGGCTCCATCTCCCCTCCGCCAATCGCGCGGAAGAAGTTGTCGGGATCGATGGCCATCGCGTGATCGAGGCACGCATCGCAATTGCGGAGATGCTCCAGCACCTCGACATCCGTGCTGCCGGGCTGGAGGCGCGATCGAAATGTCTGACACGAGATCATGCGCGTTCTTCCCACAGCCGCGAGTATTCGGGGAAGCGTTTCTTCAACTGCACCTGCATCAACTTGCGGGCGTTGAAGAGATGGTTTCGGACCGTCGATTCACGGCAGCCGAGGATGCGGGCGATTTCGGCCGATGGAAGGTCGTCCATTTCGCGCATCACGAAAATCGTCTTTTGCTTCGGCGAGAGGACCGACGAGACGGCGTTGAAGACGTTCTCGATCTCTTTGCGCTGCACGATCACGCCCTGCTCCGCATCGGCTACTGTCTTCACGAGACGCAGATTCGAATTGATGGCGTTCTCGCGCGATTGTTTGTTGCGCATGAAATCGATCGCGACGTTCGTCACCATGCGGTAAAGCCAGGTGTCGAACGCGTATGCCGGATCGTATTTCTGGAGGTTCTCCCACAGCTTGATGAAAACGAGCTGCGAGATGTCTTTGGCGTCTTCCGCGTTTCCGATGATCCGGTAGCAGAGGCTGTAGACCTTCGACGTCTTCCGCCGCACGAGCCGCTCGAAGGCTTCCGGCTCGCCGTTGCGGATCGTTTCGACCAACTGGCGATCGTCGGGTTCGACGGATTCGTTCGTAGAAATCATCAGGCGGAGTTCCGCGGCCATCGTGACATAAAGTACGAGAGCGGCACCGAAAACGTCTACAAATCACCACATCATCCCAAATTGGGTGACAAAAGCGTGCAAGCCCCTTAGAATCAATCGACTACTCTTCTATGCGTGTTCTGGTCGTCGGGCAGGGGGCGCGGGAGCATGCCTTAGCTTGGAAGCTCCGCCAGTCTCCTCTCGTGAAGGAAATCTATGCGGCGCCGGGAAACGCGGGTATCGCCGCTGTGGCGGACTGCGTCAATATCGGTGTCGCTGACATCATCGAGATCGCCGACTTCGCCGAGAAGCTGAAGATCGACCTGACCGTCGTCGGTCCCGAGCTTCCCCTGACCCTCGGCATCGTCGATGAGTTCCAGAAGCGCGAGCTGCCCATCTTCGGGCCGACACGCCTGGCCGCCGAACTGGAAGGATCGAAGGTCTTCTCCAAAGAGTTCATGCGGAAGTACAAGATTCCGACTGCCGACTCGACGATCTGCAACTCGACCGACGAAGCGAAGGCCGCGCTGAAGAAGACGAAGTATCCGGCGGTGATCAAAGTCGAAGGACTGGCCGGCGGAAAAGGCGTCGTGGTCGCGCAATCGGCGAAGGAAGCGGACCAGTATCTCCACGTCATCTTCGAGGAGAAGAAATTCGGCAACGCAGCGAATCGCATCCTCATCGAGGAGTACCTCGAAGGCGAAGAGGTCTCGTTCATGGTCATCACGGACGGGACGAAGTTCGCGCCGATGGCGCCCGCCAAGGATTACAAGAAAGCGAACGACGGCGAGACCGGGCCGAACACCGGCGGGATGGGATCGCATTCGCCGGCGGTGATTCTCAAACCGGAGACTGCCGGCGAGATCGTCAAGACGATCGTCATTCCCACGATTCACGGCATGGCGGAGGAAGGGCGGACGTACAGCGGATGCCTGTATGTCGGTCTGATGCTGACGGCGAAAGGACCGAAAGTTCTCGAATACAACTGTCGCTTCGGCGATCCCGAGACGCAGGTGCAGATGCTCCGGCTGCAGGACGATCTGGCCGAGGTGATGCTGAACGTCACGCGCGGCCATATCGGTGACATCAAGCTGAATTGGCGCAAGGAAGCTGCGGCCTGCGTCGGGATCGTCGTCAACGGCTATCCCGATGAGTATCAAAAGGGTCAGGAGATCGCGATCGATCCGATCAACGATCCGGCAGTCGAGCTGTTCCACGCCGGCACAGTCAAGCGCGGCGGAAAACTTCTGGTCAACGCAGGACGCGTGATCAGCGTCTGCGCGCATGCCGCGACGCTCGCCGAGGCGCTGGCGAAGGTGTATCAGGCCGCGCCGAAGATCCGTTTCGAGGGAGCGCGCTATCGCCGTGATATCGGCTATCGCGCGTTGGAGCAGCGGAAACAGGCTGTCGGCGAATGACCCGACCCTGGGTCTGCATCCTCATGGGCAGCGATTCGGACGCTACGGTGATGGCGCAAGCGTGCACCGCACTCGAGGAAGCCGGCGTTGCGTACGAGATGAAGGTCGCGTCGGCGCATCGCAGTCCCGAACGCACGCGACAGGTCGTCGCCGATGCCGAACGTGATGGAGCGGCGGTCTTCATCGCGGGCGCGGGCATGGCTGCACACTTGCCGGGCGTCATCGCGGCGTACACAACCAGGCCCGTGATCGGCGTTCCCCTGAGCGGCAGCACGCTGCAGGGTCTCGACGCGCTGCTGGCAGTGGTACAAATGCCGCCCGGGATTCCGGTTGCCACAGTCGCCATCGGCGGCGCGCGAAACGCTGGCATTCTGGCCACCCAGATGCTGGCGCTAGAAGATTCTGCCCTGGCCGCGCGTTTGAAAGAACAGCGCTCGAAGATGGCGGCCGGCGTCGCGGAAAAATCGAAGTCGGTCGAACGCTCGAGTCGTTAGCCGTTGGCCGTTAGCCGCTAGCCGTTTTTCGGCATACGGCCAACGGCGAACCGCAAACGGTATGCACGATCACGCCGCCCACGGCACTTCTGTCTCACGGAAGCTGATAGTCGCCTCAGCTGCGACGCTTCTGTTCGTGGTCGCGGAGCTGTCGATCGGCATCTTCGCGAACTCGTTGTCGCTGATCAGCGACGCGCTCCACAACTTCACCGATACGCTCGCGCTGCTGCTGGCCTTGTTCGCGGTGCGGCTCGAGCGGCGGCCGCCGACCGCGATGAAGTCGTATGGCTATCACCGCGCCGGCGTGCTGGCGGCGTTCATCAATGCCGGGACGCTGGCGGCATTCACACTTTTCATTTTCGTTGAAGCGATTGCGCGACTCCGCGTGCCGAAATCCGTCAATGCCGGCTCGATGATGATCACGGCCATCGTCGCGCTGGCGCTGAACACGGCCATCACGCTCTGGCTCCGGCGCGAAGGACGCTCCGATTTGAACATCCACAGCGCGGTTTTGCACATGTTCGGGGATGCGATCTCGTCGGCCGCCATCATCATCGCTGCGATTCTGATCCGGATGACCGGAATGGCGTTCTGGGATCCGGCGATCTCGCTGATCATCGGCGTTCTGATCCTGTGGAGCAGTTGGGGAGTCTTCCGCGAAGCGCTGAACCTGCTTCTGGAAGGCACGCCGAGCGGGATCGACCCGGTCGCAGTCAGACAATCGCTTGCCGCAATCGATGGCGTCTACGGCGTCCATCACGTCCACATCTGGGCCCTCGGCGCCGCACGTGCGGCACTCTCGTGTCATCTCATGGTGGGAGACGTCGCGCTGAAGAGCACGGGCAGTCTGCTCGATCGCGTGAATCACGTGCTGGAGCACGAGTACCGCATCGTCCATACGACGATTCAGTTCGAGTTCGCGGATTGCGACATCGACGATCCGTACTGTGTGCCCTATACCGCGAACGCCGACTGATCCGTTCAACGTTTCCGTGACGATCGTCGTAACCCTGGAGAAGGACAGAGGAGAAACTCAATGAAAAAGCGGGTACTTCTAACAACCGGCGCCATTACTCTTGTGGCGCTCATCGCAGTTCCGCTGGCGTTCGCCCAGCGCATGCATTCGATGCATGAGATGCAGGCCGGCGGCGACATGCCGGGCGCCATGATGCTCGGACATCTGGCGCATGCGAAAGCAGAGCTGGGGTTGTCGGACCAGCAGTCGGCCGACATCAAAGCCGTTTTTCAGAATCTGCATGAGCAGAACAAAACGTACCGGCAGTCGATGCACAGCACGATGGCGCAGGTCGCGCAGCTTCTGATCAACAATCCGAACGACGTCGCGTCGGCGCAGGCGCTGCTCGACCAGCAGCTGGAGAGCGAACGCGTGATGCGGACCAACGCGCTCAACGCTGCAGCCAAGGCGCTCAACATGCTGACTCCCGATCAGCGGACGAAACTCAGCACCATGGTTAAGGAGCACCTCGACCGTCGCAGCAAGTAATGTCGGGAATCCTCGAGGGGCGCGTGTTCGCGCCTCTCATGCCCGCCGCTCGGTTAATGTTCGCGGTGCAGTCGGAGGTCGACCGCACGCCTACTGAAGCCGATCCGAACGAGCAGCGCGCCATCGCGACCGTCAAAACGGGCGATGCCCGGTCGTACGACTACCTCGTGTCAAAATACATGAAACGAGTCGTATCGATCGCCTGGGGCATCGTGCGAAATGCCGATGACGCGGAGGACCTCGCCCAGGAAGCATTTGTGAAGGCGTATCAGACGATCGCGCGGTTCAAAACGGGTGAGCCGTTCGGTCCATGGATCTATCGAATCGTGACGAATCTCGCACTCGATGTTCTCAAGCACCGGCGGCGGTTCCGGCATGAGGAGCTCACCGACTCCCATCCGGCGGCCCGCGGCGATCGCGCCGATCTGGCGGCCTTCAGCAATGAGCTGGCGAGGAGGATCGACGCCGCCATCCAGTCGCTGCCCGAGATGCAACGCATCGTGGCGCGGCTGTTTCTGGTCGAACATTTCGAGCATGCGGAGATTGCGGCCATGACGCAATTGAGTGAAGGTACGGTCCGATCGCATCTTTCGCTTGCCCGCGCGAAGCTGCGCGAGCGGCTCGCCGATTTATACGAGGGTGGCAATGACTGAAGACAAATTCTTCGAGCGGTTGCGCGATGACGCCGCGCGATTGCGTTACGAGCCGAAAGATGAGTTCGTGTGGACGCGTTTGCGTGCGCGGATTCGCGAACGGATTCATCGCCCCGCCGATGTCTCGCAAATGCTGGCGCGATGGTTCCGGCCCATCGCTGCTTCCTTCTTGTTGCTGGCGGCCGGCGCGGCCGTGACCGTCAGCTGGGTCGAGCGTGCGCAGTCGACGTACGCCGTTGAATCAATCGCATCGCATCCGGTGGAGATCACTGTTGACGGAGACACCTTCAGCTTCGCCGAGTAGGACGCGCACCACGGCCGCCCTTTCGGTGATCGCCATCTTCATCGGCGGACTGCTCGTCGGCATTGCCGGCGATCGCTTTTACCTTTTTCATCGCCATCGCCTTTTTCCGTCCGAGGCGCGCGAGCGATTTGCGACGCGCAGGATCGTCGAGCATCTCGATCGCGATCTGCACCTGTCTCCGCAGCAGAAAATCGACATTCAGCGGATCATCGATCAGCATCACGTGCGCATCGACAGCGTGATGACCGGCATTCAGCCGCAGGTTCACGCCGAGCTCGAAGCCGCCAACGCCGAGATCGACAAGCTCCTGACGCCGCCGCAGCGCGAGGAGTTCAAGAAGATCCGCATGCGCATTCAGGCGCGACGTCACGGTTTCGCCCCGCCGCCACCACCCTACTAGCGCGCCGGATCGGGATTGAGGCGCAGGAAGAACGTGCAGGCCTTCCGGCTTTTCGAATCCACCCACACCGATCCACCGTGACCCGAAGCGAATTCGCGCACTTTGAAAAGCCCGCGGCCGGTGCGCTCGCTGGCGTTCGCATTCCACATGAATCCCGATTCGAAAATGATGTGCTTCATGTGTTCCGGAACGAGCGATCCATTGTCCATGACGAAGAAAAGCAGAATCGGATTTCCTTTGTGCTCCATCGGACGGACGCCGACGACGACCTGTCCGCCGGTCGTGACGTAGTGCAGCGCGTTGTCGAGGAGGATCCCGAGGGCATCGGCGAGCTTGTCATGGTGACGGAAGCGATCCTCGAAATCGGGAACGCTCATTTCGAGCTGAACCCCTTTCAGTTCCGCGAATGTGATCGAGCGATTGACGACGCTGCGAATCACATCGACGATGCGTGGAATGTCGGAGATTTGCGGCGGCGCGTCGATTTCATCGAGCTGCCGCAGGATGACCGCCGCGCCGGCTGCGAAGGGCACGATCGACAGCGATATTTTCCGGCTTCGCAGTGTGATCGTACTGGTCGACAACTTCGTCAGATCGGAGATCGCGGCGCCGAGAGTCTCTTCGATCTGACGCACGTGCGTGGGCTCTCCGACCATCGATTTGAATGGATCCGTCGTGAGCCTCACCGACCGATCGGAATCGAGAATGACCGCTGCGGCACCTGCCGCGACGAGCACGTTGCTGATCGTGGCAATTCCGGGCGATACGACATCGAGTGGCAGCAACGTAGTGGCCGTGCCGTGCGCCGCGCGTTCCGCGTTGCCCGATTTTGGCCGGCGCGGACGATCGCAAGTCGGGCAGAGAATGCCCTGTGAAATGGACGTGCCGCACAGGATGCAATTGCCAGTCATGCTGAAAGCCGGACGCAAATCGTACGCTCCATTACGGCCTCCGGCAACGTGATAGATTCGCGGCCGGGTGAAAAATATCGTGGTCATCGGCGCTGGCACGATGGGCAACGGCATCGCGCACACCGCGGCGGCCTCGGGACTGGCGGTGACGCTGATCGACGTCGACCGGCCGATCCTCGATCGCGCGGTCAACACGATCTCCTCGAACCTGCAGCGCGGCGTCGACAAAGGAAAGATGTCCGCTGACGAAAAGCAGGCCGCGCTCGGCCGGATTCGAACCGAGACCGACGACCACGCGATCGCGACTGCCGACATCGTGGTCGAGGCGATCATCGAAAAGTTCGACGCGAAACGCACGCTCTTTCAGAAGCTGGACGGCCTCGCGCCGAAGGGTTGCATCCTGGCGTCGAATACGTCATCGATTTCCATCACGCGCATCGCGGCATCGACAGGACGTCCCGACAAGATCATCGGCATGCATTTTTTCAATCCCGTTCCGGTCATGTCTCTCGTCGAGGTGATCCGCGGCATCGCAACGTCGGACGACACGTATCAGCGCGTCGAAGATCTCGCGAAGCGGATGGGCAAGACGCCGATCGAGGTCAACGACTATCCCGGTTTCGTTTCGAATCGCGTCTTGATGCCGATGATCAACGAAGCGATCTTCGCGCTTTACGAAGGCGTGGCGACTGCCGAGGCGATCGATGGCGTGATGAAACTCGGAATGAATCATCCGATGGGTCCGCTTCAGCTCGCTGATTTCATCGGCCTCGATGTCTGCCTCGCGATTCTTCGCGTGCTCGAAGAAGGATTCGGCGATCCGAAATACCGGCCGTGCCCGTTGCTGGTCAAAATGGTCGATGCCGGTTGGCTCGGGAAGAAAACGGCGCGCGGGTTTTACACGTACGGGAAATGAAGCGGCCGTTCCCGTGTTTTAATCGTCGCCAACAAAATCATGCTCTGTCAGTCCTGCAGTGCCTATAACGACGACGATCGCGAATTCTGTTTTCGCTGTCAGAACAAGCTGCTCGTGCTCTCCGGTGTCAGCGCCTTCGAAGAGGACGAGATCGAGGATTACGAAGATCAGGAAGATCTCTCGCTCGATGAGCATCTGCTCGAGCGCGTATCGGGTCTCGAAGAAATCGTAAAGCGCACAGCCGAGACGCTGCGCTCGATTGTCGAGGCGGTCCACAAGCACGAGCGCGCCATCTTCGTCAATCAGACCGGACTCCTGTCGACGAAGGAAATTCTCGAAAAGAAGAACGTCATCTCCAGCGACGAGCTGGTCGAACTGTGGGAATCGAAGATGGGCGAGCAGATGCTCGCTCTCGAAAAGAAACAGCGCTTCGTCGAGCGGAAGGATCGGATGCTGTCGCTCTTCCGCGGCGAGAAACGCGACCGTTTCCGCCAGCTTCTCGCTGACGCCGAATCCGCGATCGATGCCTTTGAACCCGATCGCGGCATCAAGGCGCTCGAAGACGCGTTCCGTCTCGATCGCGACAACTACGAGCTGAGCTTCTTCCTCGGCGAAGTCTTCTTCAACGACGGCAACCTCGATCGCGCGAAGCACTACCTCGAGCGGACGCTGGAAGTGCAGCCCGATCATTTCGACGCCGCCGTCTTCTACGGCGTGCTGCTGCATGAGCGCCAGGACCTGAAAGGCGCCGAACGCTGGCTGCGCCGCGCGATTCAGATTTCCCAGGACTCGTTCCTCCCCTACTTTTCGCTGGGCGCGATCTACGCGCGCAAGGGAAAACTTCTGCGCGCGCAAAAGTTCCTCGAGAAAGCAGTGCAGATCGAAGCCATCCCACAGGCGTACTTCCTCCTCGGCACGATCTTCTACGACAAGGGTCAGCTCGAACGGGCGATCAAATCGTTTCAAAGCGCGATCAAGCTCGATCCGGAATACGAAGAAGCGATCTATCACCTCGGCCTCACCTACCTCGATCGCAATTGGAATCGCAAAGCGATCGATTGCTTCCAGGAAGCGCTCGAGCTCAATCCAAACAAGATCGAATACCAGCAGGCAGTAAAGATCTACGAAGGAATCTCGGGGCACGTGCCGCTCGAAGGGCCGGCGGCCGACCAGGTCACGCAAGCTGAGAATGCCGTCAACGCTGGCAACTACACCGATGCACTCGATCATTACCGTAGAGCTGTGCAGGCGGAACCGGACAACGTCAACGTTCTGATGCCGTACGCGCTGCTTTGCTCGCATCTCGACATGAACGGAGAAGCGATTGGCGCCGCGCGCCGCGTTCTCAAAGAGCGGCCGACTGAAGTCGTGGCCGCTGCCGCTTACACCACGCTTGTCGAGGCGTTGCGCGCCGAAGGCAACTTCAAGGAAGCGAATCGGGCGCTCGAGGAAATGCTCCACGAGTACACGTCGAATTACGCGAAATCAATCGCGTATTACGAGAAGGCCTACAACCTCGCCGAGATGGACGAGAACCTTGATGAAGCACTCGAGAGCGCGCAGCTCGCGCTCCGGTATTCACCGAAGGAGTTGAAGCAGTTTCCGCTGGCAGCGCTCGGATGGGTGTACTTCAAGCGGCGCGACTTCATCAACGCGGTCGACTTCCTCACCAAGTCCGCGGACCTCGGGCCGACCGCCACGAACCTCATGCACCTCGGAATGGCTCTGCTCGAAAGCGGTCAGAAGGATCGCGCCCGCACAGTCTTCCGCAAAGCGAAGAGCTTCAAGGCGAAAGGCGCCGGCCTCGAAGAGAAGATCCTCGAACAGATCCGCAGCTCGACCAAGCTGATCGATCGCCTGTACGCGCGGCGGCGAAAAGCGATTCCGCCGAAGGCGTAGATGGCGGTGCCGGGAGATCCGGCCCTGACCTACCTACCGCAGCGGCGGCATGATCGACACGGGGCTGGCGGTGAGATTCGAGATGTGGATGTCGCCCTCTTCCGCGTAGAGCTCGACGCGCTCGCCGCCTCCATTTACTTTGCCGGTGGCGTGAATGCGCGTTTTGCTTCCGACCTGCTCGCTCTTGATCTGCAGGCCGGCGAAATCGGAGTGAATCGAGTTCGCTTCGGGATCGGTGGTCAGAATGACTGCATCGATGTCGGCGCCGTATTTCGGACTGAGGTTGATGACGATG